>JBGPGQ010000240.1:0-5289 GCA_041483995.1 Bacteroidota bacterium | reverse complement strand
GTGACAGTGGGCGGCACGCACTTGTTGTATATGATGATCTTTCGAAACAAGCACAGTCATACAGACAGGTTTCGTTGTTGCTTCGCAGGCCCCCGGGACGCGAAGCATATCCAGGCGACGTCTTTTATCTCCATTCACGCCTTCTGGAACGTTCCTCAAAGTTGAGCGATAAACTCGGCGGCGGCAGTCTCACTGCGCTGCCCGTAATTGAAACGCAGGCCGGCGACGTGTCCGCGTATATTCCAACAAACGTCATCTCCATTACTGATGGGCAAATTTATCTTGAGCCGGGGATGTTCAACTCCGGTATTCGTCCCGCCATCAACGTTGGCATCTCTGTTTCCCGTGTCGGTGGAAATGCGCAGATCAAAGCAATGAAGAAAGTAGCCGGGCGTTTGCGTCTTGAGCTTGCGCAATATCGCGAGCTGGAGGCGTTTGCAAAACTTGGTTCTGATCTGGACAAAGGAACCCTGGCCCAGTTGCGACGCGGCTCGCGGCTTGTTGAACTGCTTAAGCAGGGACAGTACGTCCCCATGCCTGTGGAAAAGCAGGTGGTAAGTATCTATGCTGGTACGAACGGCTTTCTCGATGAAGTGCCGATCGAACATGTGCAACGATACGAACGGGAACTTCATGAAATGATGGATCTCAAGCAAGCAGACCTGCTTGCAATGATCGCAGAAAAGAAGGATCTGAACGAAGATATCACGAAAAAGCTGAGCAGTGTATTGAAGGAATTTACGGATTCGTTCAAGGTTTCAGTGAAGGCATAATGGCAACGCTGAGAGAAATACGAAGCCGCATCAGTGGCGTCAAGAAAATGCAGAAGATCACGAAGGCGATGAAAATGGTCGCCGCTGCGAAGCTTCGCAGGGCCCAGTTGAATGTAATCGCTGCTCGCCCATATGCACGGAAGATGAAGGAGCTTCTCCATCATCTCTGCGCGAGTGTTGATGCCAACATCAATCCGTTTCTGGCGCAGAGGGACGTTAAGTCGGTAGCACTCGTGGTTGTTACTTCTGACCGTGGTTTGTGTGGTGCGTTCAACTCCAATCTGCTCAAGGCAGCTCTCAATCATATCCAAAAGCATTACCCCGATGCCGCGATGGTCAAGGTGTTCTGTATTGGCCGCAAGGGGTTCGATCTCTTCTCCAAAAGAAAATTCACCATCGCCGGGAAATACATCGGCGTGTATGGCAACCTTGTGTTTGCGCAGGCGCAAGTGATCGTACGTGAGATTACTGAAGGATACGTGCGGGGCGAGTTCGATAAGGTTGAAATCGTGTATAACGAGTTTAAGTCAATTGCCCAGCAACGGATTGTTGTGGAACAGTTTCTTCCCATTCCCAAGGATGCTTTGGAAGACACAACGAAACATTCCACACGACCTGTGGACTACATTTATGAGCCGGGCAAGATCGCAATTGTAAATGCGCTCGTGCCGAAACATTTGAACTTCCAGATATGGCGCGTGCTTCTTGAGTCGAACGCGGCCGAGCAGGGTGTCCGAATGGCCGCTATGGAGAACGCAACCGAAAATGCCAACGAAATGATTTCCTCATTACAACTTTCCTACAACAAGGCGCGACAAGCGGCAATCACCAAAGAACTGCTCGAAATTGTCAGCGGAGCGGAAGCGTTGAAAAACGCAGGGTGACCAATTCCTGCGATCTGCTTCGAATAATCTGCTTGCAATTCGTTTTTGATAGTGGTATCTTGGTTACGCAAATTACTGTACACCGTTTTTTGTGCTTTTAATGGTTCCGTTGCTTGCAGGGATTGTCCGAAGGAACGTCAGCAAAGGATCGTAACAGCGGTAATAGTTGAGTGTGAACACCCGCTAGCCGGCCTGTTGGCTATTAAGAGGCATTAAATCAGGTGCCCGTGAAGGGCGGCTTCGCCGTACGTTTTTAGGAAAATCTTCTGAAAGGATTTGTTCCATGGAAAAAGGAACAGTCAAGTGGTTCAACGGAGCCAAGGGCTTCGGATTTATTCAACGCGAATCTGGTGAAGATGTATTCGTTCACTACAAAGCAATTGTAGGTGACGGTTACAAGACCCTTAACGAGGGCGACCAGGTACAATTCGATGTTGAAAAAGGTCCGAAAGGACTGCAGGCTTCAAACGTGAGTAAGGTCTAACATCGGCCTGTATGCGCATTTTCAGCCCCGGCGGTGACGCTGGGGCTTTCTATTTTCTTCCTAAGCAAGGAGTAGTTGATGAACGGTACAGTGAAGTTCTTTAATGGTTCCAAGGGATATGGTTTTATTACTGAAGAGGGTGGGGAAGACATTTTTTTCCACCAAAGTAATGTCAAAGAGACTGGTTTCCGTGATACGTTAAAGCAGGGCGATCTTGTGACATTTGAAATACAGAACGGTCAAAAAGGAAAACGGGCAGTCAACATCTCTCGTAAGTAGCGTCTTCCATGAAGTCCATGCGGATCGGCCTTTGCTTTGAGGCAGGGGTTCTCTCGCAGTATCGGTATTCTCAATCTCTTCGATCAATAGACGTCCTGCTCTTCCCGGAGCTGGTTGATGGAGGTTATGCCGCACTATATGATGGTGCAACTCCACGTCAGCGTGATGACCGGTTGGTGCAAACGTTCAGGGATGCTTCACAGGAGTATTCCATGTGTTGTATCGCGGGCAGTATGTACTACCGCAATCGCCATAGCCCTCCGACAAATTCCACCCTTGTGTTTAATAACGGTCGCTTGATTTACAGGTATGATAAGATCCATCTATTCAAACCAGCCTTTGATAACCAGTATTTCCATCCTGGTCACACCATTGATACGTTTACATTCCTTGCCGGCAGGAAAAGACTGCGTGCAGGGATTGCTATTTGTTACGACATAAGGTTTCCGGAGTTGATTCGCACAATGGCTCTTGGGGGAATGCAATTCCTGTTTGTACCCGCACGATGGCCTGCGGTACGGGATGAGGCATGGTGTACACTGCTGAGAGCCCGTGCGATCGAGAACCAGATATTCGTCATAGGATGCAATGCGCTTGGGAAAGAGGGAGGGTATTCGTATGCGGTTGATCCATTGGGCGGGATTGTCTTTTCAAACAGGAAGAAACAGGGTCTGCAACTGCAGACATTTGAGATACAGCTTGATCTTCTCACTGCCGCAAAACAGCATCATAACAATCTCCGCGATGCGGTTTTGTTACGCTCGCATGGCTAACGACCGCCTTTGGGGCGATCCAACAGCCACCCCTTTTTTTTCTTTCCGGAATATTCCCGGCTGGCAACCGTGTGCACACCGCCACGAATTTTGTAGTCAGCGGTCACCTTCATCCACTTCGGGGAAGCGCATCGAACGAGGTCCTCAAGAATCCTGTTGACAGCATGCTCCTGGTATATCCCGACACTGCGATATGACTGGAGATAGTATTTCAACGAGCGCAATTCGATGCACACTGTGGTTGGAACATAATCAATCCGTATCGTTGCAAAGTCGGGTAACCCGGACCATGGGCAAACGGCGGTAAACTCGTCTGTGTCAATGTTGATCACAATATCCTTGCCTGCGTACTCATATGGAAAAACCTCCAGCACCTTCACGTCGATTGAAGATTCGTCCTGGACGTCGTAGCGTTTGTCGAGAGGTTCTGTCATTTGATCTGTCCGTTGTGTTTCGAACCGTAGTTTGTTACATTTAATTTACAATAGATAAATATAGTCCATTCGTGAAGAAAAGTAAACAGGAGGGAACAGTGATGAAGACCGTGATGGGGGTGTTCATTGTTGTAGTGTGGGGATTATGTGGTTGTGCCGGAACGAAACCCGAGGCATCGAAACCACCGGCCATGGCACTCGGTTGGGTACAACGAAGCGTTTTAGACCAGCCTGAATATCATCAATTCAAAGCGACCTATGACACAGTCCAGCCTGAGCAGGATTTTATTGAGATGATTCCCAAGGTAGACCAAGATATCGATGTTACGGTTTTTTTTGGAACGTGGTGCTCCGATAGTCAGCGCGAAGTTCCCAGGTTTCTCAAAATTGTAGATGAGACCGGTATTGCCAGCGATCGGATCAGATTGTACGGCGTTGATAGAACGAAGAAAAGTGCGGATGGTCTCACGGAACAATTCAAAATTGAACGTGTTCCCACATTCATTTTTATGAAACACGGGGTGGAAGTCGGCAGGATTACAGAAAAACCTCACGCGGTTCTTGAGGCCGACATGGTTTCCATTCTTGCGGACGCACAGTCAAAGTAATCTCATCCGGGCTGGAACGCCATGGCGCGCAGCGCCGCGATGCGCTTGCTAATCGGTGGATGGGTTGCAAACAAATCCGCAGCGAATCCTTCCTTGGTATTGATGTTCCTTCCCAGTGGATCTGCAATACAAAGGTGTGCAGTTCCCTTTTTGATCGATCTTGTCGGCTCGACTGCCGAATCGATTTTCTGCAATGCCGCTGCCAACGCAGCAGGATTGCGCGTCAGTTCTGCGCCCGAGGCATCAGCGAGGTACTCGCGCTGGCGTGAGACAGCCATCGCGAGTAGCCGTGCAATGAATGGCGCGAGTATCATTGAAATGATCCATAAAACCAGCACGAACACATTCCCACCACCCCTATTCGATGAATCTCGCCTGCGTCCCCCGCCGAAACGCGTCGACCTCAGCCCAAACTCCGATAGCAGCATCACTGCACCAACAAGAGCGGCAACAACTGTCATCATTCGGATGTCATAGTTCCGGACATGACTCATCTCGTGAGCAATAACAGCCTGAAGCTCATCACGGTTTAGCTTGTCCAGCAAGCCTTCGGTTACTGCAATATATGCATGCTCCGGGTCTTTGCCCGTTGCGAATGCATTTGGGTCAGGGTCAGGAACGACATAGAGCTGCGGACGCGGTAGACCGGAAGCGATCGTCATCTCGTCCACAACATTGCGAAGCTGTTGATATCTGGGATCATCGGTCGGTACTGGCCGGGCGTCAGAGGAGGAGAGAACGGTCTTTGCACCGCTTTCAAGACTCCAAAACGAGCTCATACTACCAACTGCAATTGCAATGACGGTTGCGATGGGGAAATTCGTGCCGTTGCCAAATCCGAGAATGAACAGGTCAAATCCCAAGCCAAGAAAGCCAAGAAAGAAAACAAACAAGACCATCACAATGATGGTCTTGCGTTTGTTGTTGGCCTGTTGTTCGTATATGTTCAGGGTGGTTTCGGCCATGATGGTCGATGACTATTTCTTCAATGAGAGATCGACAACAGGCACATCCCGCTCAACAGCTTCCTTGATCTCGAATAGCTCAGACGGCT
>JBGPGQ010000239.1:0-5296 GCA_041483995.1 Bacteroidota bacterium | reverse complement strand
GGCGGCGTACGCTCTCATGCGAATTGGAGACAAAAACCTTCTTGCTCCACATGTCCAAGCAATTGTGAGTGCGGCACAGAACCAGAATGCCGACGTCCGTATGTATATTGCCACCGTACTCGGCAAACTTTCAGACAGTCTGATTGTGCTTGACCCGTTAATCGGTTTGGCAGAATCGGATGTTGATTGGCGCGTGCGCGTCAATGCAATAAAATCAATTTCTTTGGTCGGTAACCCCTTGGCAAGAACTATTCCGGCGTTATTGAAGGCGATTCAAGATCCTAATGAACATGTCTCGCTTACTGCTCTGTCCTCACTTTCTCCAAACACTCAACAGTCAGGATTCGGACCATCGGTGCGCAATCGCCTATCAGAGATCATAGAAAATGCTGCCAGTCGATATTCGGCACAACAAGTACATGATGCTGTGATCGCGATGGCAAGGGTGTTTGGCGTTGAAGCATATGCATACATCAAGATGATTGCAGAGAACGGTGGACTACTGAGAAATGACTACATCGATGCGCTTGGTTACATTCCAAACGATGGGGCGTTGTCTGAATTGTTCGGCTACGCACGGCAAACCGATCCGCATGTTCAACGTGTAGCACTGGATGCAATCGTCAATTCGTGCAGCCTCTCAAAGCCTGGCGAAGAACTACTTGTATCTGCACGAGCACTCTTCCGCGGGGCGCTATCTTCTGATGACATTGCGATGCTTACGAGTGCCGCCAGTACTTTGTCCGATTCACTGTTCGATGATGGAAACTCTGTCTCCCAACTCCTCGCCGCATTGGTACGATTGCATTCTCCCAGTGACGTGGAGCCGATGGTCGAAATCATAAGAACTCTCGGAAAGTTGAAGGCTGGTGAAGCGACTACAACCCTTCTGTCAATGCTTGCTGATTCTGACAGGACTGTAGCTTTGGAATCGGCGTCATCACTTGAACAGATTACCGGTAAATCCTACAAACACACTGTTTCAACGAACACAATCCCCAGTCATATGGATTTTGATTGGAAGTTCCTTGATTGGATTGAGCAGCATCCGATCGTTTCTGTGAGCACGACAAAGGGGATGTTTCGGTTTATCCTACTTGCGAAGGAGGCCCCGTTTACCTGCATAAGCTTTGCCAGGCTTATCAAGAAGGGTTTCTACGGCGGGCTTCTATTCCATCGCGTCGTCCCAAATTTCGTTATTCAAGGAGGAGACCCGCGAGGTGATGGCTGGGGAGGGCCAGGGTACTCACTCCGCTCGGAATTTGGGCTTGCTCATTATGAACGTGGCACTGTTGGAATTGCAAGTGCCGGTAAGGATACTGAAGGTTGTCAGTTCTTCATAACACACTCATACCAGCCCCATCTTGATGGCCGGTACACAATTTTTGGTAAGGTTCTTTCGGGTCTTAATGTAGTCGACTCGATTCAGGTGGGAGACAAAATCAATCGTATTTCTTTTGATGGCGAGTAGGTCAGTGATTCTTCTTTGTTCTGTATTCTTCGTACGTCGTTTTGTGTGAGGGATCTATGATACCAAACGTGATGTATACGGACTGATCAGGATACGATGCGAACAATTCAGCCAGCTCAAGATACTTTGTTTCAAAAAAAGCCTTGATAAATAGATTGCGCGGATCCACCAGCCGTTTGGCCTTGCCAATGGATTCCACTGCTTGAAGAATGTTACCGTAAGCTCTTTCCGGATTCAGAGAAAGAGAATCGAGACCCGCAAAATGGTATTTATACAATGCAGACCGAACGGGCTCGAATTTTGTGTTGAGGATTTCGTCTATAAGTTGCGGTCGATTGAACGAGCCTGTTGTAAGCTGCCATCCTTTTTGGCCACTCGATCTCCCGAGGCTTGCAATGTCTGCTGCCTTTTGGAAGAGCGGGGACCCACCGAGATTGTCGTAGGTATCGAAATCGAATCCTAATACGATATAGACGTAAAAATCCAAGAAGCTTGCCAGATCATTGAAGGTGGATGGATTATGATTGATCGGGCGATTTTTGACATACGTGAACTCCCATGTTTCGTCAAACAGTCTCAAAACCGCACTGCTTTTCTGTGTGCCAAAGGTTTGCCGCGAACTGCCGACAAACACTTGCGCGGAATACCGGTTCTCGCCAATGACATTCGATATAAAAATATTCATCGTGCACTTTACTTTCTCCTCGAGAGGTTCCGATCCCCACTTGTAGGTATTTATGTAGTCCCGGACGTCTGCTCCGAAATCATGCAGAAGCTCCTTGTTCGTCGTAGCGACACCTTCATAGTTTACAAAGACAGTGCAATCGACTTCCTGCGCATGAGTCTGGACTACCAGAAGAAATAGTGGAAACAGCCAAAGGCACCAAGCTTTTTTGTGCATGAAAAATTCTCACGGGTGATTGATGTTCTTTCACAATATAGAGCTTTTGTAACAATGGGTCAAGGTACACCACAACGCAAACAGGGAAAAAGACTGGAGGGAGTTATGAAAAGCGTTCTTGTTCTGTTGATTCTTGTAGGGTGGCAGATAGGATGGAGTGCGTTTGAAAGGATGCCCCAGGGTGGAAAAGCAATTAGTATGGGCGGCGCCTCGGTTGCGCTGTGGCAGAATCCATGGGCGGCTTTTTCCAATCCTGGTGCTCTTGTGTCGGTCGGAGACCGTACAGTTTCTTTGTTCTACTCCCCGCAACCATTTGGGTTGAAGGAGCTGGCTTCTGGTTCATTCTCATTTCTTGAGCCAATGCAAATCGGCACGTTTGCATTGTCAGGCACACGTTTTGGCTTCGAGTTGTATCGTGAAGTAACGCTGACGGCTTCGTATAGCAGAATGTTCGAGGAAATCTTTGCGTGCGGCGTAAACGTCAACTATTATTCATTGTCGATTCAGAACTATGGTAGTGCGAGCGCAATAGGTATTGACGTTGGTCTCTTGATCACAATTTCTGATGAGCTGCAATGGGGATGTGCGGCGTCCAATCTTAACGCGCCTCGAATCGGAGCAGCAAAGGAGAAGCTGCCGCAAGGATTTTCCACCGGAGTATGTTATAGGCCGACTCCCAATGCGACACTCGTTGCTGATATTTTCAAAGACATCCGCTACGAGACAGAGTTACACATTGGAATCGAATATTCTGTTCTTGATCTGGTCGATATTCGCGGAGGTACTGCGGGTGGGCCTTCGACGCTCACAGCTGGGGTTGGTATTCATTACTCTCTTCTTGAGCTCGATTATGCTTTTACGAATCATCCTGATCTCGGCATGACGCATCAAGCGTCCCTGTCGATTCGTCTTGGAGGCCTTTGAAAATGGTTGGGAAGTTTCTAATTGCTCTTTTGATGTTGTCGTTATTATGGTGCGTGGAAACTTACGCTCAATTCTCTTCTGTGGCAAGCCCTGATTCAGCGTTACCTGAAGACGAAAGGGAGGATGTTCCAAACGCTGAAAAGCTGTTCGATCAGGTTCTCACCGAGCCCGAACATTCAGAGCTTGTTGACAAACTGTTGTGGCTTCGCGAACATCCCTTTGATCTGAACCTGATCACGAAGGAGGAATTGGAGTCAATACCGGGGATCATCCCTGCCGATGCTGCTGCGGTGATTGATTTCAGAAATCGGTTCAGAGGATTCAGTTCCATCCGTCAACTCGATGCCATTGAGACTATTGGGGAGGATATTGTTCAGAGGATAACACCGTATGTCTTCGTTGTACAGGCTGGAGATCAACCTTTGGTACAGGTTCGCACGCGGGCAATACGTGACCTTCAGCCTCGAGCCGGCTATCAAGATGGTTCGTTTGCCGGGTCATCTGTTCATTCATATAACCGGATCACCGCCTTTGCTTCAAGCGGCTTGGAGGTAGGAGGATTATTTGAAAAGGATGCGGGCGAACGATATACCGATGGTTTTGCATCGGGTTACGTTCTTGTCAAGAACATTCCGTTCGTTTCACAAGTAATCGTAGGAGACTATGTTGTTGAAGCAGGTCAGGGTCTGGTTTTCTGGAGGGCATCGGCAGTTGGCAAAGGTGCTGACGCCATTGGATCACTGAGACGGTCGGCGCTAGGCCCGCAGCCGTATCGATCGAGCGATGAATTCAATTTTTTCCGCGGTGTTGCCGCGACGACGTCATTCATCTCGCCAATTGGAGAATTCCAGTTCTCGGGCATGTATTCCCGACATGCTTTGAGCGCAAATGTCGATGAGTCTCAATCTGT
This sequence comes from Bacteroidota bacterium, assembly GCA_041483995.1. GTDB lineage: Bacteria > Bacteroidota > Ignavibacteria > UBA10030 > UBA6906 > JBGPGQ01. Next base: position 1,090 of record JBGPGQ010000239.1, on the reverse strand, counting down.
TTCAAGTTATTACACGACCGGATTATTCAGGACGGCTGGTGAACGACGGTACCGTAACACGGAGACTGAGCGCGTCGTCGGTGGCAGGTTAAGGTACAAACCAACGGACGATATAGGCCTCGGTGCAACGTACTATCATTCAACACTTGAGAGGCCCGTCATTGCAGATCGAACGTTTGAATTTAGCGGACGACGTACTGATGTTGCAGGTATTGATGCTGATGTTCAACTTGACGGACTTACATTATTTGGTGAGATTGCACGTATTCATACGGGAGCTCGGGCAGGAATTGGCGGTGCTCTACTGACGCTAGGCCGCAAAGCAAGTGTTGCTGTAGCATACCGGGATTATTCACCACAATTCAACAACATCCACGCAAACGGATTTGGCGAGGGGGGGAATACCAAGAATGAGCGGGGGCTTTACATTGGAGTACAAATTCCTTTTACGGGCTGGTTGAAGTTTTACGGTTACATTGATCGGTATAAAAATCCCTGGCACACATACGATAACCCTCTCCCGACTGCCGGTTACGATATGTTGATGCAGACTGATGCCAGGGTCTTGCCGAGGCTGGATCTGGCAGCTCGCTACACGAGCAAGACTACAGAAACTTCCGAAGCTACTATTGATGAATTCTCACGATCACTTCGCCCTCTTTTTAACCGAACGCAACAACGGTTCCGCTTTACCGTAACGTATGATGTCTCGAAGCTCCTGCGTATGAAGGGAAGGCTTGAGTCAACCGTAGTGAACTACAGTTCATTGTATAGACAGGAGCACGGTTACCTTTTTTTCCACGATGTTATGTGGGTCGTTTCAAAGAAGCTATCATTTCAAATTCGTTTGATATTCTTTGATACAGATTCCTACGATTCAAGGCTCTATGAATATGAGAGTGATCTTCGCGGCGTCTTTTCAAATCCGGCCCTGTACGACAAGGGACGACGTTGGTATGCCATGGCCCACTACAGGCTTGCGGAGAAAATGAAACTGTCACTGAAGTATTCGGAAACACAGAAAGACGGAGTGACGAGTCTAAGCTCCGGTGCGTCTGAAATTGTTGGAGATGTTGATAACAGAGTTGCC
>JBGPGQ010000238.1:0-5383 GCA_041483995.1 Bacteroidota bacterium | reverse complement strand
GTATTTCCTGGGAAAAAGAACGCAGGATGGGCTGAAGAAGGCGATAGAATTTTTCCAACAAGCAGTCGAAAAGGATATGGCATTTGCAATCGCCTATGCTGGCCTGGCAGATTCCTATACTCTGCTTGCGCTGCTCGAGTTCCTTCCTCCACGGGAAGCATTCCCCAAAGCCAAAGCTGCTGCCGAACATGCAATCGTAATTGATCAATCAATCGCGGAGACACATGCTTCACTTGGAGTAGTAAAATTTCAATACGATTGGGATTGGAAGGCGGCTGATCAAGAATTTACACGCGCTATTGCTCTAAAGCCGAATTATGGGACGGCTCACCACTACTATGCCGACTTTCTGAAAGGAATGGGACGATTCGATCAAGCGCTTTCCGAAATACGGAAGGCCCAGGAACTCGATCCCCTCTCGTTGGCAATTAACACTGGCGTCGGTCATGTTCTCTATTTATCGCGGAACTATGATCAAGCGATCGAACAATACCGACGAACCTTGGAAATGGACCCCAATTTTCTGCAGGCGAGACTTTGGTTCGGAAGACCCTATCTGCAAAAAGGAATGTATGACAAAGCAATCACAGAATTGAAAGCTGCGGCACAAATCTCAGGCAACAGCATTATTGCGGTAGCGATGCTCGGCCATGCGTATGCAGCTTCTGGAAAGAAGTCCGAGGCCCTGCAGATGCTCGATGAGTTGACTAAACGAGCCGAACGACAGTACGTGCCATCATATTGGATAGGGATGATCCATATTGGCTTTGGCGATAAGGACCAGGCATTTGCCTGGCTGGATAAGGCTTACGAAGAGAGGTCAGCCTGGCTTGCGTGGCTCAAAGTAGAACCGAGATTTGATATTCTGCGTCCCGACCCACGGTTTACGGCATTATTGAGAAAAATGGGGTTGGAACAATGATGTGGACAAAAATATTTGTTTGAATCTACTTTTGAAAGAGGAGGATAACACAAATGTGGGTTGTTGATTACACGCTTCTATGGATTGCCCTTCGAACGGCAATCATCTATATAGCTGTAGTGATTGGGATCCGCCTTTCCGGGAAACGGGAGGTGGGACAGATGACGCCATTCGATCTCGTGCTGCTGATTCTGATTGCAAACGCCGTGCAGAACGCAATGACAGGGCCCGACACCTCAGTAACCGGTGGTTTGGTCGCGGCTGGTACGTTGCTTATTTTGAATAGACTGGTCACGCGCATTGTATCACACAATAAGGGGGTGCGCGATTGGGTGGAAGGCACATCGACAGTGCTTGTCCAGTCGGGAAAAACAGTGAGTAAGAGCCTCGAAAAGGAACATATCACTCCAGATGAGCTTCAACAGGCATTTCGTGAACATGGAGTCGAGAGTCTTTCTGATGTTTCCCTTGCAGTTCTTGAAATCGATGGATCAATCAGCGTTCTCAGGAAGGATGAAATGCCGACGACAGCCCGTTCTCATCACCGGATCAGGTTTATCCGTCGGGCAAAGTAGTGAAAGCCGAACATACTGGTCGGGCATATTCGGCTTTCGGAGAGGTAGGTGTTACTGGTCAGTTGTTAGACTACACGAACAGCTAAAAGGTTGACAAAGCAATCGAGAGAGGTGTCTGTTTCAAAGAAATAGTCGACAAGATTGGATGGAATTCTGAAGAAGGCTGTAATTAAGATATTGGAGTTTCTTAAACTCCATTCTGCCGTGAAAACCGTAGTGCATTCAATAGCCCGGTATTTCCCGGCAAACATGCGACATCGCGAACAGGCGTTGCGATTCTATTCTCAATTCATACGAAAAGGTGATGTGTGCTTTGATGTCGGTGCTAATGTCGGAAATAGAACAGAGATTTTTCTGGAATTAGGCGCAACGGTAGTATGTGTCGAGCCTCAGCAAGTTTGTTTGAATCACCTTGCAAAAATGTTTGGCAATAACAACAATGTTATCATAGTTGCTAAGGCAATTGGCAAAGAAGAAGGGCTTGGCGAATTGCAAGTGTGCGAAGATGCATCCGTTATTTCCACAATGTCCGATAAATGGAGAACCGAAGGCAGGTTCTCAAAGAATTACACTTGGAATGCAACTCAACAGGTACGTGTCACGACGTTGGACAGTTTAGTAGCTGAATATGGCCTACCGTCATTTTGCAAAATTGATGTTGAGGGTTTTGAGGAATCGGTAATAATGGGGCTGACAAAGCGGATTCCTTGTATGTCTTTTGAATTCACGCGAGAGTTTTTTCTTGACGCAAAGAAGTGCATTGATCATCTTGCATCCATCGGTCAGTTGGCACTCAATTGTTCGCTTGGTGAATCAATGACGCTGCGCTTTGAAAGATGGGTGGCACCAGGTGAGTTGTACAAACGATTGGACTCCATAGAGGATGAGTCTCTTTGGGGTGATATCCTTGTCAAATTTGTGTGAGCTACACACGACTTTCATCCAGAGAGCCGAAAGGCTGGCAAAACTTTTGCTATGAGCATGGAGCCAATGTCAATGCGAAAAGTCAAGACGGAGGAACTCCTCTTGATATTGCTCTGGAAAAAAACCATGCTGAGGTGAGCAACCTCATCCGGCAGAAAGAGGTATCCTAATATGGCAACCAAACCGATGAATGCGGATTACCTTCTTGGCGTCAATCAGACTGAGTTGGAACGCCTACGGTTTCAGCACAGTGTGTGGGGTTCTGTGACTGAGAGGTTCTTTGAGAGACTGAAGGTGAAGCGCAGCTGGAAATGTCTCGATGTGGGTGCGGGGCCGGGATTTGTCGCAATGGATCTCGAAAACCGCATCGGAGACCAGGGTGAAATCACTGTGCTTGAGCCCTCTATGTTCTATCTCGATTGGTTCAAACAGGAGGCTGCAAAAAATGGATGGACTAACATTATGTTTATGAATGGGACAGCTGAGGAGGCTGCACTACCGCAGGGGTACTTTGATTTGATATTTGCCCGTTGGGTGATCGGGTTCGTTCCCGATCCGGTGAAATTTCTAAAGAGGTTGGTTGCGGCATTACGCCCGGGAGGGATCATTGCATTGCAGGACTATGCGTACGAAGGACTTGCGTTGTTTCCGCGCGGAGGCGCGTTCGAAGGAATGGCTGATGCGGTACGAGCGTACTGGCGTTCCGGCGGAGGTGATCCATATGTCGCTGCGCGCATCCCGACGATATTCAAAAACCTGAATGTGCGTCTGACCGACTACACCCCCAACTGTCTGGCGGGAGGGCCGCAGAGCGGAGTAATGGAATGGGCACACCGTTTTTTTACCACTCACATTCAGGTCATGGTAGACAAGGGCGTTATCAAACAGCACCAAGGGGATGCAATGCGTGCCGATTGGGTTGCGCATCGAAAGAATCCCGATTCAATCTTCTTTTCACCAATTGTTGTAGATGTTGGGGGTATTCTTGAGGCCTGACTTCACAAAACCAAAGCACCGTCAGCACTCCATCCCATACAGTATTTAAAGTCACCGACCATTCTAACCTCTTTTGCCCTCCATTTGACTTTGCTTTGGTTAATCGCTAAGTTTTTCTAATTGCCTCTGTCAGTAATAACTCGTCTGCTTACGCAGAAGTCGTGACAGACTGAAACCCTTAGCTTGCGAACCATGCAAGAACTTCACATGCTCTCCAAGATCAAAACAGCCGCAACATACGGCGTCAATGCCTACCTAGTTGAGGTTGAAACGCATATCGAGAAGCAAATCCCGTCTTTTTCCATTGTTGGGCTGCCGGACAACGCTGTACGGGAAAGCAGGGAGCGCATCAGTGCCGCCATTAAGAATTGCGGCCTGGAATTCCCCATCAAGAAAATTACGGTGAATCTGGCGCCTGCAGACATCAAGAAAGAAGGATCGGCGTTTGATCTTCCTATGGCGGTTGGCATCCTTGCATCGACTGGGCAGTTAGCTCCCGAGGCCCTCAAGGATTTCGTTCTCGTTGGTGAACTTGCACTCGATGGAACGCTTCGTCCGGTCCATGGTACTCTCCCGATTGCTTTGGAAGTTCGGAAGAGAAAAATCAAAGGCATGGTGGTTCCCAAAGAAAACGGCAGGGAAGCAGCCATGGTTGAAGGTGTGGATGTGTATCCGATGTCCAGTCTGAAGGAGACAGTGGAATTCCTTAATACCGATCATGCCCTTCTTGCCCCACTTAAGGTTGACATTCAGGAACTTTTCACACATGAACAAAAGTACATGTCCGATTTCGCCGATGTAAAGGGACAGGAGAATGTAAAGCGCGCCCTTGAGGTTGCAGCCGCTGGCGGTCACAATATCATTATGATTGGTCCGCCCGGCTCAGGCAAAACAATGCTTGCCAAGAGACTACCAAGCATATTGCCACCGCTTTCCTTTGAAGAGGCATTGGAGACTACAAAGATCCATTCGGTTGCAGGCCAGCTTCCAGCTGATTCAGCTTTGGTTGCCACACGCCCCTTCCGGTCTCCACATCATACAATCTCAGATGCAGCGCTCGTTGGTGGAGGCAGCGTCCCGCGACCGGGAGAGATTTCACTCTCTCATCATGGAGTACTGTTCCTGGACGAGCTCCCCGAGTTTGCAAGAAATGTGCTGGAGGTGCTTCGCCAACCACTGGAAGATGGTCACGTGACTATCAGCCGGTCGAAACTGTCGGTCGACTACCCTGCAAACTTCATGCTCATTTGTGCCATGAATCCTTGTCCGTGTGGATATTACACAGACACAACAAAAGAATGTACATGCCAGCCTCTTGCGATTCAGAAATACATGGCAAAGATCTCGGGGCCCCTTCTCGACCGGATCGACCTGCATGTAGAGGTGCCTGCAGTAAAATACAAGGAGCTTTCAAGCAAGGAAAGTGGTGAGTCCTCGGTCCAGATACGACAACGCGTGATCAAAGCAAGAGAGTTACAGACGATCCGGTTCAAAGGGCGTAAGGGTCTCTTTGCAAATGCCGATATGCAATCCAAGGAAATTCGGGAGTTTTGTAAAATTGATGCTGCGGGGGAAGAGCTTTTGAAGATGGCGATTACAAAGCTTGGACTCTCCGCCCGGGCGTACGACCGCATCCTCAAGGTCGGGAGAACTATTGCAGACATGGTCGGAAGTACTGACATTCGACCCGAGCACATCAGCGAGGCCATACAGTACCGAAGCCTCGACAGGAATCTGACGGTCTGATGAGTGGTAGTTGTCTGATTGCAGCTCGACCACTCTGTGCAGTGTTGACAAATTCAACAGTCTGATCCAGACCTCCCCAGAGATTTTCTTGCTGCAGAATTGACAATATCAACAATATTGTCTACACTTCCTTTGAACAATCTGCTGTTCATTTCCTTATTCGCTTCCTCGTGACGACTTTCCTTCGGCAACGTCACTCCTGAGCTTCTTCATAATCTCG
>JBGPGQ010000237.1:0-5392 GCA_041483995.1 Bacteroidota bacterium | reverse complement strand
TTCCTAATACAGTGTTGGATTGGCTGGTATCAGGCTGTTATTGAGTCTCAGTTTCGTCGGGATATTTATAAGGGTTTGCGTTGACTTTCTGACGAATTTTCTTTATGTTGAAAGTCCGTCTAATGAGTGTTTAATCAAGGAATCTGACAATGAACGCAGTGGTTGAAATTGCCGGCAAACAATACAATGTTGCCAAAAACGACAAGATCTTTGTACCAACCCTCAAAAAGGGCGTAGGCGAAAAGGTCAGTTTTGACAAGGTCCTGCTCATCCACGGCGACAAGGGCGTCCGCGTGGGCAGCCCAGTCGTTAGTGGCGCAACGGTTGAAGCGACCGTTCTTGAACATGCTCTGGCTGACAAGGTAATTGTATTCAAAAAGAAAAAGCGTAAAGGCTATCGGGTCAAGCGCGGACATCGCCAGGCATACACCCAGGTTGAGATTACAAATATTGCAAGTTAAGGAAGAGCATCATGGCACATAAAAAGGGAGTAGGTAGTTCACGAAATGGAAGAGACAGCAACGCACAACGTCTTGGCGTAAAGAGGTTCGGTGGAGAACTGGTGTCTGCGGGCAGCATCATCGTTCGTCAGCGCGGTACGCGATTTCAACCGGGCACAAACGTCGGCATCGGCAGCGATGATACACTCTTTGCTTTCGTTGACGGTGTTGTAAATTTCAAGAAGTTCAGTAAGGCAAGAAAGGTTGTCAGCGTTCTTCCTAAAGCGTAAATGCAGTTTAAGGCTGGCACTATCCAGTCTGTAGTGTAATGAGTGGCGGCCTGTCTTGACGTTGTCGGGACAGGCCGGGCTTTTTCTGGTGCGAATTTCGCCGGGCAATTCTTCTTACTCACGATAACATTTCTGGAGATCAAACATGAAAATTACAGTCATTGGCGCAGGCAATGTTGGAGCAACCACCGCGCAGCGCATTGTTGATAAGCAACTCGCAAATGAAGTTGTCCTTGTTGATGTGCTGGAAGGGATACCGCAGGGAAAAGCTTTGGATATGTTCGAAGCAACACCGGTTGAGAAAACAGATGTGAAGGTCATCGGCTCAAACACCTATGACCAGACTGCAAATTCCGATCTGATCATCATCACTGCGGGTATTGCCCGCAAGCCGGGCATGAGCCGCGACGACCTGATGAATACTAACAGTGCCATCGTGAAAAGCTGTACTGAGGCTGCCGTTGCTCAGTCTCCGAGATCAATTATTATTGTTGTTTCAAATCCGCTTGATGTGATGACGTATGTAGCATGGAAGGCAAGCGGCTTCGAAAAACACCGCGTGATGGGCATGGCAGGAGTGCTCGATGCAGCACGGTTTCGCTCATTCATAGCAATGGAGCTGAATGTTTCTGTTGAAGACGTCAACGCGTTCGTGCTGGGCGGACATGGCGATTCAATGGTTCCGCTGCCGCGCTATTCAACTGTCGCCGGCATCCCAATCACAGAACTCCTCAGCCAGGCAAGCGTTGAACGCCTCGTAAGGCGCACTCGTGACGGTGGCATTGAAATCGTCAACTACCTGAAGACCGGAAGCGCATACTACGCCCCATCCTCTTCAGCGGTGTTGATGGCTGAAGCAATCATAAGGGACAAGAAGAGAATTCTCCCGTGCGCAGCATATTTGCAGGGTGAGTACGGACTACACAACACTTTCGTGGGGGTGCCGGTAAAATTAGGTAAGAAGGGAATCGAAGAAATCATTCAGATAAAACTGAATGCCGAAGAACAGGCTGCATTGCAAAAATCCGCAGATGACGTTAAGCAATCGATCGCGAAGCTCAAGCTCTAAGAGTACAAATCCGATTCATTTGTTCAAATCCAGCCGCAGTTGAACCTGGGAGCCGGTGCGGCCGGTTGTGAACTCCACCTTGTCCATCAATGTTTTCATGAGGAAGATTCCGCGCCCACTCTCTAACAGCAGGTTCTTCTTTTTCAATGGACTGCTGACCTTGTCAGGCTTGAACCCCCTTCCCTCGTCACTCACCTGCAACACAAGCCAACCCGGCGTAATGTCACACTTGATACTTACTTTTTTGTGGACATTGGATTTGTTGCCGTGAATAATAGCATTGTTCACTGCCTCCGTAAGCGAGACCATGAGTTTATGAAACTGTATCTCATCCAAATGGACGTTACGTTTGACCTTGTTGAGAAAGGTTTCAACCCTCCCGATTTGTTTCGCATTGCTGGACAGGGTCAAGCGGAATACCGTTTGTCGTGATCCCACGTTTGGCTCTCTAAAAATTGAATAGAATATTCATTGCCATGTTTGCCAGTGAGCGGCTCCCTCCCGATTGACTTCGATGCTCATACCAACCCCTGAACCCAACCTGACTTTGCGCGCTGAGGTTCCAGAGGATCTGACATGTTGGGCCAACACTTTTCAGGAACGATTCAAGCTGCTTTTGTCCTGTCGTATAGCCGTAACGCGACTGGCTGAAGTATCGCAGACCCACTGCAAAGAGTATTTCCTCATAGGGTGTAAACCTTCCCTGTACTGCATACGTTTGTTCTGAGAAAGAGTTTTCAGTCCTTTCTGTAAACGCGCTCCAGTTAAGCTGACCGCGTTCATATAACTTCAAATAAGTCAAAAAATCAAGGCCGACCCTGCGCGTAACCTGCACACTTGTTGAATCCATCCACCCAAATTGTCGGTACGAGAAGCTTCGGACCTGGACTAGTTGCTGCTGAAAATCGTAGACGGTATAATTCGCAAGGACTTCAAACGAGTTTGTGGTAGAGAGTACACTAATAGGACGATAGACCGTCCGGGGCGAAAAACGTATGACGCGGTTGTAGTTGTTGTTCGCACTCCGCTGGTTGAGCAAATACACGACATGACTCAGGTTCCCTTCAAGTGAAAAAGCTAGATCAAAATACTGACTGATCTTGTGCGAAGTCGCAAGTGTTACCGCAACAAGAAGTTCATCGCGGTCTTCAAAATTAAACTCACTGGGCGTATCGTAGCGAAGAATGCTGGTTGTACCTGAGAGCATCACTCGGTCCGACTTTGAAAGTGATAACTCGAGGCTCCCTGAAAGTGCGGTCCTCCGCGCAACATTATCCTTCGTCTTCTCCTCCTCGCTTCGGGTGCGAAAGGCTTCCAGTGAAGATGCGGTACGTTCTTTGGCTGTGTGATTCTCATCGCGCTCGCTGTAATAAAAGCGCGTCGATGCTGCAGTACCGCCATTGTCAGCAGTGTACCGTGTTTCGAAATACACCTCAAGCCGGAATTCATCAATTTCAGTGTCAAACTGACCAGGGACCAATATTTTCGCCTGAAGAGCGCGGAAGTTCTTGTCGAGAATTCTGTTGGAAACATTCACAAACAACGTTCCAATGACATTTGTGTTGAACTCATAGTCGAGCAGATTTGTGAATGAAAACACATTCTCAATTCTGCTTTCAATGTTCGTGTCAGCAATCGCATAGAATTCACGCCGATTTCTCCTAAAGCCAAGCTCAAGTGTATCTCGTGTGGCACCAAGAAATGTCCTCTGAACACCAACACGCGCATAGTGCCCTTCCAGTGATCGTGGGTCAAGCCGGGCTTCATCATAGTGGCCTTCACCCGAAATTAAGTATCCGTCCACATCCATCCTCTGCGTGCGTGCATCGAAAAGATATTCAACTCCCTTGTCCCTAACATCCAGTTGTTTCTCCCACCGGTAACCAACCGAGGGACCAAATGAGATCCCGGGAATTGGAGCATAGGTGATTCCTCCCAGCAAAGAGTGGGTTGAGGCGTTACTGATGCCAACCGCCTTGTTGTCCGAATATACAAGCGATGCCCATTGTGCGTGCGTAGAGAAATTGCTCGCAACAGGTTGATCCAGGAGAAGGGAAATTCTTTGTTGATTACTTTCAGGCCGTTGTTGAGGGGTGGACGACGTCCCCTCCAGAAGTATTATGTTTGAAGTATACTCCTCGCGCAACAAGACCTTCATCCCCAATACAGAAGTATCCATTGAAGCGCGACCGGTCCAGTTATATGTGTTCAAGTTTCGCTCAAAGAGTATGCCCGCGGTGTTCCGATGAAAGACAGTATCAGCGGCATCAACCGAAAGATCGGGGCCTACTTCCTGCGCGTGCAGCGCCCTACTGACACACAAACAAAGGAACACAAAAAGACGTGGGTGTGATTTCATCAATCACTCAAGCGGAACCGTTTGACCCCGGACTGGTATCAGAACATTGGAGAACCCCGATGCACCGAGAGTGCCAGCCATTGCTTCTGCTTGATCAAGGTCACCGTGAACGAGAAAAACCTGCTTCATGCGTTTGCGATTGAATTGTTGGATGTAGGAATGAAGCTCGTTCTTGTCCGCATGACCGCTGAACGAGTTAAGGACAACGACTTCTGCCTTGAGGTCATGTGGCTCTCCTAGTATATTCACGAGCGGCTCTTTCATCACAAGTCTCTTTCCGAGAGTATGCTCAGCCTGGTAACCAACAATAAGTATCATATTACGTGGATCACTCACAGAGTTTGCAAGATGGTGAACGATTCGTCCAGCCTCACACATTCCGGATGCCGCAATCACAACAAACGGCCCCGGACGTTCATTCAATGCTTTGGATTGCTCAACATCTCTCACATACGTGAGGCTATTAAACCCGAACGGATCGTTATTGAGTGGGGATGAAAGAATGTCTCGCGTTTCCTGATCGAAGCACTCGGGGTGTTTCTTGAAAACATCTGTAACGTTAACCGAAAGTGGACTATCGACAAACACGGGGAGACGATCGATCTTTCCCTGGTTGCTCAACGAATGCATGACATAGACGATTTCCTGGGTGCGCCCGACGCTGAACGCCGGAATGATGATCTTCCCCTTACGCTCACACGCCCTCAAGAGTGGCTCAAGCAACTGTTTCCCCATCTCTTCCACCGGACTGTGAACACGCCCTCCATACGTGCTTTCGCTGATCAAATATTCTGCCTCGTCACCTATGAACACGGGGTCGCGTAAGATGGGAAGATTCGGTCGGCCGAGGTCTCCTGTAAACGCAAGCGCTTTCGTAACCAAGCCTTCTCGCAAAGTCAGCGCAACAGAAGCCGAGCCGAGAATGTGGCCGGCATCCTCATACCGACATTCGATTCCATCGTTCACCGAAAACGGGGTGCTGTAACCAATTCCACGCAGCAATCGGAGCGTCATGTCGACATCGTTCTGCGTGTACAGAGGAGCAATCGGCGGAAGATGCTTTTTGTGATTTCCCCTGTTGATGAATTCAGCGTCTCTCTCCTGGATGTATGCGCTGTCTTTCAACATCACTTCACACAAGCTCTTTGTTGCATTCGTGCAATAGATGGGTCCGCGAAACCCTTGCTTTACGAGGGTCGGAAGGTTACCACTATGATCGATGTGCGCGTGGGAA
>JBGPGQ010000236.1:0-5393 GCA_041483995.1 Bacteroidota bacterium | reverse complement strand
CGGATGATTGTGCACAACAATGACAGACGCCGCCCGGTAATCAATTGCTGTCTTAAACACTTCCCGCGGATGGACGAGGCTCGCGTTGAGTGTTCCTTGTGAGAGTTCCACTTCATGTTTCACGCCATTCTGCGAGTCAAGCAGAATCACAATGAACACTTCGGTCGATCTGTCTCGGAGACGAGGAACCATGAAATGTGCAACGTCATCAGGCGAGCGAATAATTCTTTTTTCTCCCTCCTTTTCCGCCTGCACTCTGCGCCCGATTTCGAATGCGGCAAGCAATTCCACCGCTTTCGCCTCTCCAATCCCCTTCAATCGCATCAACTCTATTGCAGTTTTGCCCGAGATCCCCCGCAGGGTTTTTTCCTCTGAAAGAATTTTTCTCGCAATATCAAGCGCGGTATGTTTTCCTGTGCCGGCACGAATCAGCAGAGCAATCAACTCTGCATCAGAAAGTGCGTGTGGCCCATGTGAAAGAAGTTTTTCGCGCGGACGTTCCTCCTTTGGCCAGTCCCTTATCTTGACATGGTACATGTTGGGTTCTGATAAACGATCGCTCTTACGCCGATTCTTCATGTCGCTTTGTCTCTACTGCCGATCGACATTGATTTCATCAACAGGTTGTATCTCATCGGATGTGTATCGGAGAATCTGCAGCCACGTATTTACACGTTTCGTTGAGAATCCTATTCGCGAATGGAGTCCTTCATAGTCTCGAACACCCGATAGTGCATCCCTCACAGTTTCCCTTGTTGTTGCCCCATTCCTTATCAGAGTGAAAAGAAGGCTGGCGGCATCGTAGCCATACAACGTGTTCTTTGACGGTAATTTCTTGAATCGATCAGAAAAACGCTTTGAGAACTCAACGTATTTCGGACTTGCTTTGGTACCGTAACTGTCAGAATCAAACAGCACTCCTGTGCAATAACGTTTGCTTGCATCAAGGGAGGCAATATCGTTCCATTCACCGGAACCAAGTAGTTGTGTTTGAATATTGTAATACACAACCTGCGACGAAACCACTGGAATTTCTTCCGGTAAACTGATCGGTATGTAAATGCCTTGAATTGCTGTCACCGGATACTCAAGGCTGTCTGTTCGCGGGTCACTGTAGAGTGCCTGGATTTCGAGCGAATCAATCTTTTGCCTTGCGTTCTGGCCGAGTAATGTTACTGCACTCACGATGCTCGAGCGTCCGATAAGCGAGTCAAGGGTACGGACTGGGACTCCAAGCTGGATCAGTTTTGTAATATCTCCCTGATTGAGCTTGCCCGCAAAGGTAAGAAACGGTTCTGCAGCCTCCAGCATTCCAACGCGTCTGATGTTGGCAAGCTGTGACTTCAAATCCGTCGCTCCGCGTGAATACCATTCCGTGACAACGACTCGTGCCCCCATGCGCATTGCTTCAGCAGCAAAACCATCAGCCATGAATTTTCCACGGGCCTCTTGCGGCGCCAGAATGGCCAGAACTTTGAAACCCATTTTCTCAACAACGTATCGTGCCATTGCCCGTCCTCGTGTTTCATAGTCCGGGTTTGCTTGAAAGATATAAGGTCCTGTTGCAGCTATGCCATTGGAATTAGCAGTTGGCGTAATCAGCGGGATGGAACGTCTGTTGACCAGATCAGCTACCGCAGAGGTGGTATTCGAAAACACCGGACCCAGGATAGCGATAATATCCTTATCCTCAACCAGCTGACGCGCTGCGCGTGACGCTACGGTTGTATCGCGCTCAGTGTCCCTTGTATCGATCGAGACCGATACTCGTGTGCGGGGGTCATTCTTGTATTCTTCAAGCGCAAACATGATACCGTCATAGACATCCGTTCCTATTTCCTTGGCGGCAGAAGGCTCAGCATTCTTCATCAAAGGAATAAGCGCTCCCACTTTTACACTATTGCGCTGCGTCAGCTTCACCCGAAGCGCGGCAAACTGCTCGCTGAATCGACTGTCTGCTCCAAGTCGTGTAAGTGTGTCCGCTATGTTGGCGGCTTCGGTTATGTTACCACGTTCCGCCTCCTTCTCTGCGACCTTCAGCAAAAGAAACTGACGCTGGACATCATCATGACTCTCGCGTAAGAGGTTTCTCACAGCTGCAAGAGGGATGTAGTCATCAATGACACTGTTGGTGACGGTTGAAACATCGTCGTACAGCTTTCCACTGGCGGACGTTGCATGCACATCTCGCCACGCCGCGAGAAATGCCTGCACGGCATCATCATAGCGGCGGATGTTCAAATACGTCAGCCCTAATGTATATTCGGCATCAGCGGCATAGCTGCTGGAAGGATATAGTTGCTGAAAGGTCTTGAGCACGCGAGCTGCCTCAACATAGTCATTCTCCCTGAAGAGGCATTTGCCTTTCATGATGAATGCTGCGGTCGTACGTTGGTTCAATGCGTATTTAAGAATGATTGCATCGAAACGTGCAGCAGCCTCGTTGAACGCGCCTCCAGAGTAGAACCCAATACCTTCTTTAAACAGTTTCTCGGTCTCAGCGGAGAACGTGACTTGCTTCTGGGCGTGGAGAATCCCCGCCAGAGTGAACAGCAGAATCCCAAAAAACAAAAGACGGCGAAACATACTCATAGTTAGTGTCAGGTCTACATGATTACAAGTCACGCTTGATGGCTTTCAGCCCGAGGTGCGTGAATGTCGAGAACACAAGCAATGAGAGCGCGGCGATACCCACGACGGGTGCATAAACCCAGCCAGCGCGCGATAATCCTTCACGGATCAGGGTTTCGAAATATGTTGTCAGGGGAACAATCAGGATGGCGGTAACAATAGTAAGGTACACCATGCTGATAAGAAACGTTAGCGATGCACCCTGTGACGATGCAATGCGAATGGGGTTCCGTTCCTTATATGAAGCAAAATACGTTCCAGCGCCCAGATTCAAACTAATGAGTGAGAGAGTAATAAATGCCGTGCAGACCGCGGCAACCTCAACAAGAAGCAGATCATGACGCAGCATACCGATTGATACGATTGAAAGAAATTCTGCAACGACCACAACAAACAGAAAAGATGCAAGGAATTTGTACCAATAGAGTCTTTTCAGTGACAACGGAGACGACCGCACACACCAGAACGAATCGCTTTCGAGACTCATCGCAGGGAAAACAAATCGCAAAGAAATCGCTGCTATCAGAAATCCGTTAAACAAGAACACAACAAGGAAGGATATCGCTTGCAAAAAAGGTTGAGTAAGTTGAAGCTGCAGGGTGGCTACCGACACAAGAAAGATCATCAGAAGCAACATCATCAAGAGTAGGTGCATCCATTGGCTTGGCTCCCGAAAAAACAGCCAGAAATCTCTCTTGATGAAAACATCGGTTTGCGGTTTGAACATCGGTTTGTTTCCAAACTCAAAGAAGCGGAACCGCATGCCGGATCCAGCGGACCCTCTCATCGCCTGCAAATCGGATGCGGCAAGCCAGCTCTGATAATAGTATTTCTGCGCCAGAATGCTTGCGAGGACGATTAAGCCAAGCATCGTCAGGAACAACAATGAAAAATAGGGAAAAGCTCTGCCGTATTCTCCATTCACCGACCAGTACAAAAACTCAGTCACCCAGTGATTCGGAAGATACTGAACAAACGGTGGATCAAGATAACCGAAGTATTCATCCACATTGGGGTAGTGCTTCATAACCTCGTGGACAAGTTGCACGGGGTTTGTGATTCTGAAGTAGGCATAGATCGCTGTCAGATATCCTGTGATGATAATTGCAAGCAGAGGACGAACACCAATACGCGTCGCTACTTTGATGAGCATCGTCAACACCATCACAGCGATAACGCCTGCGATGAGCATGAACGGCAAGAACACGAAAAACATCGTAAAGAAATAGTACCACCATGGAAGATCAAAACAGGAACCATAGCCAAGCAGCACGGCAAAGCCGACGAGTGACAGGGTCGTGGAGCTGTAAAAAAAGTTATCGACAAATTTTATCAAAAATACTTTCGCATGGGACACCGGCATTGCCATCAGGAAATTAACTTCCTGTGACTTGTACAATGTCGCATACGAGACAATCATATTCCCAAGGTTCACTGAAATAAAGAAAACGTAGAGCAACATGGAGAGCATTCTGTGAAACAGGAATTGGCCTATATGCACTTGCTGAAGAAGATACGAGGTAATAAACCGCGAGATAAAAAATACGCCAACCGCAAAGCCGCCGAAGACAAGAAAAGAAGATAGGTTTTTGACAAGCGCTCCCGGCGACGTAGTGAATATACTCTTCAGGAAACCCTGCGCTTTGATATTGAGAATTAGGAAGAGCTCTCTCATCGGAGCGTTTATTTCGTCAACTCAAGAAACTTGGCTTCCAACTGGCCGTTAAACTGTTTCGATTCATTCTGCAATTCCTCATGGATAATGCGGCCGTCTTTTATGATAGCGATACGATCGCACAACTCCTCAACAATTTCCAATAAATGTGTAGACATGAATATTGTGAGTCCTTCCCTGGTCTTCCGCTTGAGCGTATCCTTTACAAGCCGTGCACTTCGGGGATCGAGACCTACAATCGGTTCATCAATAATGAGAACTTTGGGATCGTGCAATAACGCGGCTGAAAGAACAATCCGTTGCCTCATGCCCTGAGAGTACTCTTCCGCGCGCTTATCAATAAAATGACCGATCTCAAACATATCGAGAAGTTCCTCAATCTTCTTTGTCACCCGGTCGCTGGATAAGTTAAACAAGCCGCCGACAAAATAGAGAAACTCTCGTCCGGTGAGTTTTTCGTAAAGGTAGGGTTGATCGGGAACATATCCGAAGCTTTGTTTGGCAGGAAGCGGATTCCGGTGGACGTCATATCCGCTAACGAGACAATGGCCCGAGCTTGGTTCGTACAGGCCAGTCATCATTTTGATAGTTGTTGTCTTGCCGGCACCATTGGGTCCGAGAAACCCGAAGAACTGTCCTTTCTCGATTTTCAAAGATAGATTGTCTACCGCAGTGAATGAGCCAAACTTCTTGACAATATTCTGCAATTCTATCATTGAAGTTACAACTGTGGTCGAATTAGACAAAATTTGAATCAAATATGTGAAAAAAACAGTAAGAAGCAACCTACATGTTTCATCAAAAACTTGTGGCTTATTCCAAAATGCTCTGCAGTTTTGATCGAGATCGCTCCAATGCGCGCACGAGTTGTTTAGCATACAGGTTGAACTGCCACATATCCTTGAAGAGTTCAAGAGAATCGTTATCTGCAACATCGACAAGTGACATCAGCGCGAGATAATTCCCGGTCGCTTTCTTCCATCGTTTCAATCCGGCCAAGCCTACCAATCGTCCGATATATTGCGTGAGCAAAAGCGTTTCTGCCATCATCCTGTCGTGCGCGTTCGGAGTCATGAAACGAGTGCTT
>JBGPGQ010000235.1:0-5394 GCA_041483995.1 Bacteroidota bacterium | reverse complement strand
TTATTACCGACTCTTACTAGTACCTGCATTGTTTCTATGTGCTGCTTCCGAAATCTTGCATTCGCAGACCAGTAACGACAGCATTCGATATGAAATGGATCCAATTACAATTACAGCGACCCGATTTCCCCAGCCCTGGCTTAGTGTTCCACTTGCTCTCAATGTTTTACAACTGAATGGGGCGTACCAAGGCAAAGGGTATGGACTTGACGAAATTCTCTCGGGCGTTCCCGGCGTGCTTGCACAATCTCGCTACGGAAACCAGGATGTGAGATTGATGATCCGTGGTTTTGGGGCACGTGGGGTAGGTCAGAGATCTAACGCAGGGACGACACGCGGTATTCGGGTACTCGTGGACGGTTTCCCTGAAACTGAGCCAGACGGTAGAACATCGTTTGATTTAGTTGACATTTCCGGGGCAGGCACTGTGGAGCTTATCCGCTCCAATGCCTCTTCAGTCTGGGGAAATGCTTCCGGAGGGGTGCTCAACGTAATATCGAATTCCGACTTCGAGAGCCCTTTCGTGAACTACTCTTCTTCATTCGGAAGCTTTGGGTTCCGCAAGGAACAGGTCCAAGTGGGAAGCATGCTCGACGCGGGACGTTTTTTTCTCTCGCTAAGCAATACGAACTTCGACGGTTGGCGCTATCATTCTGGCAGTTCCCAGACATTGCTGAATACGGGCATTGTTTCTTCTTTGGGAGAACGTACCACCCTTGGAGTTTTTCTTGCAGGGACGACAAACCTGTTCCGGATTCCGGGGCCACTCTCACAAGCTCAATTCGATTCCCTTGAAGAACAGGCTGATTCTTCATTTATCAAAAGAGACGATCGAAGGTTCAACAGGCTTGGACGCATTGGCATGAAAGTATCCCATGATATCAACGGCATGAACAATATATCGGCCTCAGCGTTTGTCAATGCGAAACTACTGCAGCGGTCGGAGCGCAATAGATTTCGCGACTTCAATCGCTATCATACAGGTGGCAATCTTGTATATCGAAACAATGCATCATTCGGCAATAATATGAAGAACATGCTTTTGATTGGGGCAGACGAAGCATACCAGGATGGAGCTATTCACTTTTACGACCTGACGGCAAGTGGTGACCGGGGTACAGTTCTCGTTGCCAATAAACGCGAGGGTGCCAACAACTTTGGCGCATTTATTCAGGATCAACTGACATTCAGCGAGGAATTCAGCGCAACTGTTGGTGCGAGGTATGATAACATCACCTACTACTATGAAAATTACGTTGACAATGTTGCACCCACGAATGACAAGGATCAAAAGTCCTTCAAACGCGTGACTCCGAAAGCAGGCATCATCTATCATGTTTCGCCAACCCAGAGTGTGTATGCAAACCTTGGAGGTGGGGTGGAAGTGCCGGCCGGGAACGAAGTTGATCCGGATCCATCCATTGGGACGGCAACGGTGACGCTGCTGAATCCCTTGCTGGAGCCAATTTCATCCACGACTCTTGAGGTAGGGACGAAACAGATTCTCACAATTGGTGAAGACGAACATGTTGGCACTCTTGCCTATGATATTGCATTGTATTGGCTTCAGGTAACAAACGACATCATACCGTACGATGGTGGGGGTTTCTATTTCACAGCGGGCAAAACTCGACG
Source organism: Bacteroidota bacterium (assembly GCA_041483995.1). Classification (GTDB taxonomy): domain Bacteria; phylum Bacteroidota; class Ignavibacteria; order UBA10030; family UBA6906; genus JBGPGQ01. The sequence continues at coordinate 3,759 of JBGPGQ010000235.1, read as the reverse complement.
CATGGGAGCAGAGGTTGGAGCTCATCTCAATTTGACAAATGGATTATCATTTGAGACCGCAATTACAGCTTCGAGTAACAAGTATGTTGAATACGTCATTGATTCAATACATTACGGATCGCCAGGAAAATCTTTAGATCTGAAGGATAATAAGATGTCGGGCGTGCCAGATTTCTTTTACAGCATAGGAGCAAAATTTGCACCCCAGGTTCTGAAAAGCGCTTTTGTGAGGATAGGCATTCAGGGAGTTGGCAAATACTTTGCCGATGACGGAAACCTCTTTACTGTACGCTCATATAGCATAATCAACGCAGCAGTCGGCGTTGATCATTTCAAGTTTTCCAATAGCAGTTTTTTTGTGCGGGCGTTTGTGGGGATCAATAACCTCACAGACAAGAAATACGTTGCTGCAGCCTGGATCAATCCACAGTTAGTGAATAATTTACCCGTGTTCATTGAACCGGGCTTGCCAAGGAATGTTGTCGGTTCAGTGTCGATCGGATTGGATTTATAGTTGGTTTGAAGGCTTGAATCGGAATGGCATTGTCAAAAATTGCAGTGCCATTCCGAATATGCAGGATTGTCAACGTGTAGAATCCGGGAAAACTGGAACTTTTTTCCGAGAGCGTTTGGACTTAACAACTTCGCCTCATGGTACTCGATTCCTTTCATACAATAAGGTGTTCACTCCTCAACAGCTGTATCGCGTTCTTGGTGGCATGTAATTATTTTGCGTTCCGGGTAGAATTGTTTGAGGATGAATATCAACAGAATCATTCGATACCGTCAGGAGCATGTTCCATCCCAGAGTCGACTTCCACGTTGGAAGCGTTCGACAAGGACAATGCGCCGGAAGCCTTCTATTTTGATGCCGGCTTAAGGATCGATTGTATTTTGATTTTGGCACCACATTGTGGTCCATACTTATCCAGCGACCCGCTATCTCAACGAGTGCGAGACAAATCTCCCCCGCCTCTCTCATAATTCTTCATTCAAAGACGTTGTAGGCCGTATTATCAATTTCAGAGGCTAGTGATGGCTGTTGGTAGGTGTTCTATTGTTTTTTGTTTGGATAGGAGATTCTTTCAGTAACGTTGAATTCTTGCATTATTCAATAATTCAAAAAAATGAGGGCAAAAGATATGAGTTCATTCGCCAGAGCATTTCTGATTATTTTTTCCTCGATGTGTTTTATGGCCGGCTCGCTTCTCTATGCACAGCTTTCTGCAGGCACCATAGTTGGCGCGATACATGGCTTGGCAACCGATGATGTTGGCATGATTCGGGTCAGGCTTGAAGAAGCCAGCACATCTACTACTGTTGCAGAGGCTGCTCCCGATCAGTCTGGAACATTTACATTTCGGAACGTTCCCTTTGCCGCCTATGACGTGAGCATTGTTCAGAACAATCTGAAGTCAATGCAACAACGCGTTATCGTACGTTCAGCTGTACCTGTAGTTGTTACCTTTGATTCCATGCGAGAGTATAAGCTTGAGGAAATCACCGTGGAGGCTCTTCCCCAGGGCATATCCCCCATGAACACAAGCATGACTGCGCATTCGTTCTATACAGCCACGTCAATTGCGCAACTGCCGACCGCAACCGGCAACAAAGCGATCGAATCAATACTCCTTAACACGCCTGGCGTTGTGCCGGATGAGGATGGACGCCTCCATGTGCGGGGTGAGGATGCACAACTTCAATATGTAGTTGATGGTATCCCTATTACTGGCAACTTAACCAGAGTGTATTCGAGCTTGTTCAACGCTGAGCTTATCAAGTCAGTCGATATCCAAACTGGCGGTTTGAATGCCGAATATGGTGTGGCCACATCGGGCGTTCTTGCCATTACCACAAAATCCGGGTTCGACGCTCCACTTTTTTCACGGATTTCTGGTTCGTTTGGATCATTCAATAATAGAGAGGGATTGGCAGAAGTTGGGGGGAACATGAATGGCAAGACGGCATTGTATGTTGCAGCAAGTAAGACGGCTTCAGATCGGTATCTAGACCCGATAACGAAGGGGGACCCCAACCACGACGATAGCGACGCCGAGAGTTTCTTCGGGAAACTCAACACCATTTTTACCGATAAGATCGATCTTAGCATCCTTGGCATGTACGACAAAACAGAATATTCAATACCCAATCAGTTTGTGCGGCCGCTCCCGCAGGACCAGCGTCAGGTTCTTGATGACTACATGATTGGTGCAAGATTGAATGCTCAAGTGAATGAATCATCGGTTCTGAGCGCCCTCGTATACAATCGCCAATCCCGAGCAACAATCACGAGTGGTGGCCTCATGCAACTATCGAACCCCGCTGATGTTCAAAAGGCAATGGCCGAGAACGAAAAACTATTCATCGGTGGGAAGAGAAAATACACAACGACGGGGGGACAGATTGAGTTCTCTTCTCGTACGGATTGGTTCTCGCTCCCGAACAACTTCAAGATCGGAATTGGTGGCGAGGTTACCCCAACAAGCGAATTCTTTACATTTGGCGTTACCGACTCAACGCTTTCAGGTGAGGATAGTTTGGGACAAGGTGGTGATGCACGATACGAACCGTACGATCTCACAAAAGGTGGCACTCCATTCCTCGCGAACAAGTACAAAAAGGGGAATCGTTTCTCTGGGTATGTTCAGGATGAAATCCAGTCGGGACGATGGACGTTTAATCTCGGTGTGAGGTTCGATGCGTTCAAATTGATTGAAAGCGAATCGGCAGTCTCACCACGTGTTGCTGCCGCGTATGCTTTGAATGAGAATCTTGTGTTGCGTGCATCATACAACCGGATCGTTATGCAGGCTCCGATCGAGAATTACCTTGTTTCCAGCTCCGCGGAAGCTGGGGCGCTTGTCGAAGTCGGAGGGCCAGAGCAAGGCAACGTGCCGATCAATGTGCGCAGCGAAAAGGCACATGTGTTGGAAATCGGTGGTGCATACCGGCTGAATCGGTTTTTCGATTTCGACCTATCGGGATATGGGAAGTTCATAGATGACTTTATCGTGAAGGTAGAATTGGGGAACTCTGGCGTGATCTTCCCCGTCAATCTAAAGCAAGGAATGGTTGCAGGTGGGGAGTTGAGGGCGCGTCTGCATGATTGGAACGGACTTTCAGGATTTCTATCGTTCAGCACTTGTGTATCGCGGGGTCTTGTACCTGATGATGGCTCCACTCCGTTCGGAGCCGGCTTGGTTTTGGGAGAAGAAGGCGAAAGTTATTCCAATCCGTTTAAAGGAGAGGATAGCTTCCCGACGGAACACAACCAATTGTTGACTGCAGCTTTCGGTATCACGTATCAACATCCAACCGGTCCGTTTGCCACAATCGGCGGGCGATTTGATTCGGGGCTTCCGTTTGACCTTGAAGGACCAAACGGTCAAGCGCTTGACGCTGAACAATCCCGGGCGGAACTCAAGAGAAGAGGCTATTCAGATGACGTTATAGATTTGCTTGAGCTGGAACCTGAGACAGCGGGATCACCCGATCGCTCCGTTGCCCCCCACGCCATATTTGATGTTGCAGTTGGCTACGATGTTGCGCGTGTTTCAAAACTACCGTTGAAACTTACCGTCACGATGTTGAACGTATTTGATACAGCGTACCTTTACAAGTTCGAATCCACGTTTGGAGGTACACACTTTGGGCAACCTCGAATCGTGGCTGTGCGGCTTGATCTGAAATACTGAACGCATTGATATTTCAGAAATCGCAAAGAGGCTTGAGGTATTCTCAAGCCTCTTCCGCGGATTG
>JBGPGQ010000234.1:0-5455 GCA_041483995.1 Bacteroidota bacterium | reverse complement strand
CGATGGAGTCCAGTACGCACTCTCGAGCACAATATCGGTGGTTGCATTATTAATCTCAGAATTCGCTCCGCCCATTATACCGGCAATAGAGACTTCCCGTCCCTTATCGCAAACCATCACTGTTCCGGGAGGAAGAATACGCTCTTTGCCATCAAGTGTCTTGAATGACCTGCTCTGTTTTGCTTGGCGAATTACAATCTGACGCCCATTGAGGAGGGAATAATCAAATGCATGAAGCGGCTGTCCACACTCCAGCATAACAAAATTGGTAACATCGACCACATTGTTCCGCGGTCTAAGTCCAACAGCCCTTAGGGCGTTTTGTAACCAGGCAGGCGAAGGTGCTATCGTTACCCCTTGAATCAAACGGACCGCAAAGCGCTGGCAGTTCAGTTTGTCTTCGACAGTAACTGAGAGACGTTTTTTGATTGGTGTCCGCGCTTCCTTCAGCTTTACGGCATGTAGTTTGGGACGCTTGCCTGTCAAAAGACCGATTTCACGTGCAATCCCAAAATGGCTTAACCAATCAGGTCTATTGGGTGTAATTTCCACGTCATATACGACATCGTCCAGACCAAGAAGACTCGAGAGCGTCTGGCCGACTTTAGCTTTGTCATCGAGAACGAGAATTCCATCTGCATCGCTGCCCAGATCAAGCTCGTATTCGGAACAGATCATGCCCTGAGAAGCAACCCCTCGAATGTTTATGTTCGAAAGAACAAATGGAGGCCCTGTTAAATCATGCTGATTCTTTGGAACGGTTGCTCCGGTAAGGCCCACGGCGACTTTTTGGCCTGGAGCTATGTTTGGAGCACCGCATACCACCTGAACTTGTTCCTTCCCAATATCGACCTTGCACACCGAAAGTTTGTCGGCGTTGGGATGACGCTTGCATTCCTGCACCTTCCCAACAACGAAGCCGCGGTATTTTTCACCAAGATGCTCGATGTTTTCAAACTCCATACCGAGCATGGAAAGTCTTTCGGCAAGTTCCTCCGGAGTGAATTTGAACAGTATGTATTGTCTGAGCCAGTTTTGTGATATTTTCATGAGAGTACACTACAACAGATATATTTAGAACTGATTGAGGAACCGGACATCGTTTTCGTAAAAAAGGCGAATATCGTCCACTCCGAATCTGAGTGCTGCAATACGTTCAATCCCCATTCCGAACGCATAGCCCGTGTACATCTCTGCATCGTACCCTACGGACTTGAAAACGTTTGGATGAACCATACCACAGCCAAGTATTTCCAGCCACCCCCCCTGCTTGCACATCTTGCAACCTTTTCCGTTGCAAATAAAACAGGTGATGTAAATATCGGCACTCGGTTCGGTAAAAGGAAAGAACGTCGGGCGAAACTTGTATTTCAGACCACTGCCGTAAAACTGTTTGATAAATGAAATCAAGGTCCCCTTCAACTCGCTGAAAGTAACTCCTCTATCAACGTACAGTCCTTCGACCTGATGAAACGTGCAGAGACTCCGGGAACTTACTGCCTCGTTCCTGTACACCTTGCCAGGCATGATAACACGTACGGGCGGGGGAGTCTTTTCCATCACTCTGATTTGAACAGGCGAGGTGTGCGTACGCAGCAGCGCTTTCTTGCTGAGGAAAAATGTGTCCTGCATGTCCCGAGCGGGGTGGTCCGGGGGAAAATTCAGCGCTTCAAAATTATGAAAGTCGTCCTCAATTTCAGGGCCGTCTGCAATACCGAATCCCATCGAAACGAAAATCGATTTAATTTCATCGAGGGTTTGGGTGAGGGGATGCTTTGTGCCGAGATAATTGCGCCGTCCTGGAAGTGTCATATCCAAGGCAGGCGCGGTCTGCGTCGGGGCAGTCAGTGATTTTGATTTTTCATCGTAGAGGGACTGCACATGTTGTCGAAGCGAGTTGAGTTCCTTTCCGATGGCAGGTTTTTCCGCAGCTGGAACAGTCTTCAACTCATCGAACAATGACGCGATAAGGCCCTTGCGCGCGAGGTACCTTATGCGAAATTCTTCGAGCAGTGCTTCCGTAGTTACCGTGGCGAGATCACTCTCGGCCTGTTGGCGGAGTTGTTGAATCTTTGAATGCATAATGGAAGGGGGTCTGTACAAAACAAATCTTCCACGTGTCGGACAGGCCAAACCTGTCCGACGTTGTTATAGGAAGATCAATCGCTACACTATGCGAGCGCGAACTTAACAACTTCGGCAAATGCCGGCGGGTTGCTGACCGCGATCTCTGCAAGGATTTTCCGGTTTATTCCAACCTGCTTTTTTTCAAGACCGGAAATCAAACGTGAATACGTGGTACCATTCAATCTGGCCGCTGCGTTGATGCGCGCAATCCAGAGTTGACGAAAGGTCCGTTTCTTCGCCCGGCGATCACGATAGGCATATTGCATGCCCTTGTCAACGTGATGCTTGGCAATAGTCAGGACTTTGCTTCTCGCACCCCAGTAGCCTTTCGCTTGCGCCAATATGCGTTTGCGACGGCGGTGGGAGGCAACTTTGTTCTGCGAACGAGGCATAGTTGCTCTTTTCCTTTTGGTTTATGTTTTGAAATGCATCACCGCTGAACAGAGACACTTCATCTCAGCTCAGGGTTTAGCGTGGACTACAACTCTTAGCCTTGAAGAAGGATGTGAACAGACCGTTGTTCCTGCTTCGACACGAGTGTTCCCCGGCGAAGTTTCCGCTTCCGTTTACTGGACTTTGAAGTGAGAATATGGCTTCGAAATGCCTTCCCTCTCTTGATTTTCCCGGAAGCTGTTACGCGGAACCGTTTTTTGGCACCGCTCCTAGTTTTCATCTTTGGCACTGAACTATTCCTTTCGTTATGCGTCTGCGGATTTTGTCTCTGGTTTTTTCTTGCGTTCGGGTGCAAAAATCAAAATCATGCTTCTACCTTCCATATGTGCAGGCTGATCGACCTTGGAATAATCGTTAAGGCGCTCCGTCAGTCTCGCCAGTAGTGCCTCTCCTTTTTCCTTATAGGTGATTTCCCTTCCTTTAAAAACAACAGTTGCTTTTACCTTGTGTCCATCAGCGAGAAATTTCAGGGCGTGGCGCGCCTTAAAATCGAAATCATGCACATCTGTGTTGGGGTGAAACCTCAATTCTTTCAGCAATGAAATATGCTGGTGCTTTTTCTGGATCTTGTCCTTCTTTGCAAGCTCGTACTTGAACTTGCCGAAATTTATGATCTTGCATACCGGAGGAGTTGCATTTGGCACAATCTCAACGAGATCTGCATCGCGTTCCTTCGCAAGAGCAATGGCCTCACGAGGAGTCATTACGCCAAGCTGCCCACCGTGCTGATCAATAACACGTATTTCCGAAACACGAATTTCTTCGTTGATACGAGCGCGTTTTTCTTTGCTAATGGAGATACCTCCTATGTGGTGATTGATTTACGTTGGATTTCGTCGCACAGCCTTCTCTGAAATTCAGATCGTGGCAGCGACCCAAGATCCCCCTTTTTGTGTTGCCGTACGGCAACTGCATTCGCAGCCATTTCCTTTTCACCCACGATTAACATATAGGGAATTTTCTTCGTTTCCCATTCTCTGATCTTGTATCCAATTTTTTCATTGCGGTCATCAATTTCGACACGGATCTTTGAGGCTGCGAGTTCTGCAACAACGCTTTTCGCGTACGCAAGATGATTGTCGGTGATCGGCAAAACGATACACTGCACGGGCGCAAGCCACAGAGGGAAATCACCGGCAAAATGTTCAATGAGTACGCCGATAAACCGCTCGAGTGAACCAAATGGCGCCCGATGAATAATTACTGGCCGATGTTTTTGGCCGTCACTCCCTGTGTATTCAAGATCGAACCTCACGGGCATCACATAGTCTACTTGCACAGTACCAAGCTGCCACGTTCGGTGCAGTGCGTCCCGAACCATGAAGTCAATCTTCGGTCCGTAGAATGCCGCTTCACCAATGCCGATATAGTATTGTAATTTCTTGAGATCGGCAGCCTCTTTAATATCACGCTCGGCTTGTTCCCACAACTCATCCGCACCACCAAACTTTTCCTTATTCTTCGGGTCACGAAATGACAACCGTGTCTTGAAATCGCTGAATCCTAACGTCCTGAAGACAAGCTGTATCAAGTCGATAACTTCACACAGTTCATCCTTCAGTTGGTCCTGTCTTACGTACATGTGGGAGTCGTCGACGGTGAACGACCGTACGCGGGTTAAGCCATTCAGCTCGCCGGATTGTTCATAACGGTACACTGTACCAAACTCCGCCAGACGAAGGGGAAGGTCACGATAGCTTCGCGGCTTCGCCATATAGATCTGGTGGTGATGGGGACAGTTCATCGGTTTGAGAAGATATTCCTCATTCTCAACCTTTATCGGAGTAAACTGGCTGTCCTTATAGTAGGGATAATGGCCGCTCGTCTTGTATAGATTGATGTTGCCTATATGAGGCGTCACAACCGGAAGGTATCCCCGTTTCCTTTGCTCATCACGTAAGAAGGCTTCCAGTGTTTCTCGCAGCACGGTTCCCCTCGGGAGCCAGATCGGAAGGCCGCCGCCAACGTTCGGTGTCAGCAGAAATAATTCAAGTTCCTGACCCAGCTTACGATGATCTCGCCGCTTAGCTTCTTCGAGAAGAAAGAGATGTTCATCAAGTTGTTTCTGGGAAGGAAAGGTGATGCCATAAATACGCTGCAGCATCTTGTTCTTTTCATCCCCCCTCCAGTATGCCCCGGCAACGCTCAACAGCTTAATCGCCTTAATGCGGCCTGTTGATGGAATATGCGGACCGAAACAAAGATCGGTGAACCCCCCCTGATGATAAAACGTGATCTGCTCGTTCTTCAGCCCCTCTAACAACTCAAGTTTATACGGGTCGCCCTTCTTTTTGAAATATGCAACTGCTTCATCCCACGTCTTGATCTCGCGACGATATGGAACATCATTCTTTGCCAACTCGGACATCTTCTTCTCGATCGTGAGGAGATCGTCGCCCGTTATCGAATGATCCCCCATATCAATATCGTAATAGAAGCCATTCTCGATTGGAGGACCGATGCCAAATTTTGTACCCGGGAAAATCGCCTCAATGGCTTCCGCCATCAAATGTGCTGAACTGTGCCAGTATGTTCGCTTCGCTTCATCATCTTTCCACGTGTGAATCTTGACAGATGCGTCAGAGGAGAGTTGGCGGGAAAGATCCCACGTTTCACCATTCACGGAGATGGCAAGCGCCTCCTTGGCCAACCCTCGACTAATGCTCTCGGCAATTTGTTGTCCGGTAGTGCCCCGATCAAACTCTCGAACGGTGGAATCCGGAAAAGTAATTCTAATATGATCCATATCTTGCTGTCACATGTACAATACAAATTGTCCCGCACGTCGATGACGGGCGGGACACCTTCCGCTACACTTCACGTGGGCGATACAGGAGTCGAACCTGTGACCTCTACCATGTCAAGGTAGCGCTCT
>JBGPGQ010000233.1:0-5488 GCA_041483995.1 Bacteroidota bacterium | reverse complement strand
TTCAAGCAACATGATGTCGATCGATTAGAACGCATAGCGGACGAGTTTCCGGGCTCGACTATAGCATTTGCTACGCTAAACAAAGAACTCACTTCGGCAGAAAAGAGTCTCATACGTCCTTTGGCTAACAAATGTAGAAAAAGGAGCCTAAATAGGGACTCGAGAAATCGAGTGCTTATTCTTACGGGGGTGGAGTTATTTTGCAGACACCATCTGGATGAGACTTGGAGCAATTACGGGGGCCGACATGCAGAACTCTCTAAGAGTCATTACATTCTGAGAGATTTGAGAGAACTCTGTGATACAACACAGCAGTTATACTTAGAGATGATTCCCTATCGTGTCTGGATCACTAAACACTACGAAAAGCTTCGATCAAAACGAAAGACCGGACACTGATCATTTCAATCAAGCAAGTTGCAGCTATGTGTTCGTCCCTTTCGCTTGATTATCACTTATTTTTCCCAAGCACGTTTTTATTCCCTATCGCAAACTTGAGCAAGCTGTGGCTGCCGCGGAGATGTAGTTTTGAGGCAATGTTTGTGCGATGGTTCTCCACGGTTTTGTGGCTGATCGAGAGAAGGTCGCCGATCTCTTTGCTCGTTTTGTTCTCTGCAATGAGCTTGAGGATGCGTAACTCCGCAGGTGTCAGGTCTTCGAGTGAGGGCGTGTGCTTGAGCAGCTTTGCCGCTCGTGCGCTTCGTTGAACCAGGTGGTCCGAGAGGGCGGGGCTGATATAGTATTTTCCATCGGCTACAGTGTGGATGGCGTTGAGGATGTCGTTCACGGCGCTGTCCTTCAGCACATATCCCCGTGCGCCGATATCCATCGCTTCGTTAAACAGGTCTTCCTCTTTGTACATTGTCAGGAAGACCACATCTATTTCTTTGTTCTGCTTTTCAACCTCACGCGCAACAGCTAATCCGCCCATCTGCGGCATATCGATATCGAGAACTGCAATAGCGGGAGTATGTTGCCGAATAAGAGCGAGAGCGTTTGCACCATCTGCGGCCTCGCCAAGGATCAGTAAACTCTTGTCGGACTCAATGACTTCACGCAGCCCTTTTCTAAACAGCGGATGGTCATCCGCGATAACAAGTGTGATTGGTTGGCTCATGACGGTTTCCGTTTTCTTGGGATTGTAACGTTCACCGTTGTTCCTTTGCCCGGTGTTGAATCGATTCTGACAGAACCGTTCAAGCCTTTTGCCCGTTCAGTCATGCCAACAAGTCCGAAACCGCGACGACCGCTTGCATCGCCCGGAGATTGCGGAGAAATACCCTTGCCGTTGTCGCTGATCGTTATTCGAATATCCTGTTGGTGTGTACGGATTTCCACGCGGCCTTCAGTTGCCCCCGAGTGTTTGAGAATGTTGTTGATTCCCTCCTGCACAATGCGGTAGACGTGAATCGATTCTTCCTTACCGATTTCATCGTCTATCGGATCGATTTCCATCGAGAATCGGACCGTGGAAGAATCCGCAATCCCTGCTGTGATTGATGAGATTGCTTTGGTTAAGCCAAGCCGGTCGAGCTGGTAGGGGCGAAGGTCATATGAAATCTCGCGGACGTTGTTGATCGCCTCTGTGGCAACATTTGAAATCTGGTTTAACTGATCGCGTACATGTTCACTGATTGCTGCATCTTTCAATCCAAGCAATGCCCTGTTTCTCACAACGAGGAGATCCTGGCCGAGGCTGTCATGCAACTCGCCCGCGATGCGCTTGCGCTCGATTTCCTGTGATTCCATAAGTCTCAGGGAAAACTCCTGCTGTGTACGTTTTTCTTTTTCCAGTCCCTTCATGCGTCTCCGGTAAAACATGAACAGGCTGGCGGCAAGGATTGCGAATGAAGCAGTTCTGAACCACCATGTTCCCCAGAAGGGGGGAGAGATTCTCAGGGTGATCTGTTTCCCGACGTCGTTCCACACACCATCATTGTTGCTGCCCCGTACCCGAAAAATATATTCGCCGGGTTGTAAACTTGTATAGTGAGCGACGTGAGAAGTGCCGGATGAAATCCAGTCCCTGTCAACTCCTTCAAGAATGTACTTGTACTGGTTTCGCGAAGGTTCGGTATAGTCGAGAGCAGAAAGTCCAAATGTTACAAAGTTTTTGTCGTACGGAAGAGAAATGGTGGCAATATTTGTGATATCACGATCGCTTTCATATTCTTCGGCAAAGACTTTGACGGATGTAATATGAATTGGCGGAACCTTGGTGTTTAGTAGCATGCTGTCGGGGTGAAATGCCGTGATGCCATCCACCCCTCCAAAATAAATCCATCCTGAAGAATCTCTTGCAGCGGCCAAAGGAACGTATCCTCGTGCCGAGACGCCGTCTGAAGTGCCATAATTGTGGAATTCAAGTTTGTCAGGATCAAATCGAGTGAGGCCACGGTCAGTGCCGATCCACAGTATGTGAGAATTATCTTCGACAAGGTCCTGAGGATGGTTGCTTGCCAGACCATCATCTGTTGTATAACTGATGAATGAATCGCTTGTACCGTCAAAGCGAATTAATCCACCTCCCCAACTTCCTGCCCAAATCCGTCCCTTGTGATCCCTGTGCATTGTCGTGATCATTGCGCTGGACAAGCTTCCTGATTTACCGGGATCAGGCTCGTATCTCTTGAATTTTCCGGTTGTTCGGTCAAAACGATTCAACCCATTTCCCAAAGTGCCAACCCAGATAAACCCATTCATGTCTTCACAGATGCAGGTAACGACATTGGAATTTAGCGTTGTGGTATCTTCGGGGATTGAGGGAAATCGTGTAAACTTATCTGTCGCTTTGTTGAAAAGGTTCAGTCCGCCACCTGATGTTCCAATCCAGATCTCTCCATGAGAATCTTCAAACAGTGTGCGGACATGTATGCTGCTTAGACTTGTTGTATCGCCATCGCGATGTGCGTAGTGGACAAATGTTTCTGTTGACCTGTCGAATCGGTCAAGTCCTGCATGGTGAGTTCCGATCCACAATTGGCCGTCCCTGTCTTCAAGAAAACAGCGAACAGTGTTGCTGCCAATGCTACGCGGGTCCTTCGGATTGTGGAGGTACCGTACAAAGGATCGAGTTGATTTCTTGAAGCGACTGAGCCCACCATCCAATGTGCCAACCCACAGGTCACCATACCGGTCTGCACAAATGGAATAGATATAGCCTGGAGCAATGGTATTGATGTTTCCCGGTTCGTGTTTCGATTGAAAGAACTTTGCCGGTTTGCGATCAAGCTTGTTGGCACCGCCATCGACCGTACCGATCCACAGAACATGATTGTTGTCTTCAAAAATACAATGAGTGTAATCTGCCGAAAGACTTTTTGGATCTTCGGGATTGTTACGCAAATGGGTGAAACGATGGGATTGACGATCTAACATATCCATGCCGTGTGATACCGTGCCGACCCAGATTTGTCCTTGGCTGTCTTCAAAGGCGCGCCAGATGTTATCTTCCGCAATAGATGTGGAATCCGAGGGATTGTGCCTGTAAATAGTGAAGACATTGCGTTTCGGGTCGAATTCGGTCAATCCATCGGCGTACGTTGCAATCCACATATGGCCTCGGGAGTCTTCTGAAATCCAGACTATCAGGTCCCCGCCCAGGGAATTTTTGTCTTTGGCACTGTGCTTAATGTGTGTGAACATTTCCGTGGATCGGTCCAATACACTTATGCCTCCACCCTCGGTCCCGATCCAGAGCATACCCTTCGTGTCTTCATGGATACACCAGACGCGGTTGTCGCTTAGTGATGCGGAATTTGAAGAGTCGTGGACGAAGTGTGTGAAGTGATCATTCGCTCGATTGAATTTGTTCAACCCTTCTTCCCATGTTCCCACCCAAATTGTTCCACGACTATCCTTGAACACCTGAGAAATGCTATTGCTGCTGATGCTGGTCGTATCGTTGGGGTTGTGTCTATAGTGGATGAATCTACCCGTTTCAGGATAGAAACGGTTCACCCCGCCTCCATCAGTTCCGATCCAAATGGATCCATCGTCATCGAGGCAGAGCGACCAGATGGGATCTGCGGACAAGCCAGTGGAGTCACGAGGGTTGTGTCGGAAAACCTTGAAGTCATAGCCATCGTATCTGTCCAGTCCGCCGTCTGTGCCAAACCAGAGAAAGCCCTTACGATCCTGAATAATGGCATTAACATCGTTATGGCTCAGGCCCTGTTCGACTGTAAGTTGGCTGAATTTCTGGCGGGATTGGAATGGAATATGCTCTGTTTCTGTTTTTTGACCTGCGGATGTAACTTGTATGGCCAGCGCAAGGAGGAGTAGTGAGAATGTACGCCAGCGTTTTTGTAATGTGGTACACATTGAGCGTCTACATTTTTCGTTGTCTTGTAGCTTCGAACATAACGAGCGCTCCTGCGACAGATGCATTTAGGGATTCAATCTTGCCGTAAAGCGGAATCTTCACAAGGAAGTCGCAATGTTCCTTGACCAGCCGACGGATGCCTTTACCTTCGCTCCCTACAACAACGGCAATGGGGGTTGTGTAGTCAACTGCGGAGTACAGTTTCTCGCCCAAAGTGTCCAAGCCGACGATCCAGCAGTCGTGCTCTTTGAGCTCTTCAATCGTTTGGGAAATGTTTGTCACTTCTGCCATTGCCATATGTTCGGTCGCACCTGCTGATGCTCTCACTACCGCGTTTGTTACGGAAGCAGCATGGTGCTTGGCTATGACAACGCCGTGTATCCCTGCGCATTCAGCGGTCCTTACCAGAGCTCCGAGATTTTGAGGATCTTCGATCTCATCGAGGATAAGAACAAAGGGGCGTTCATTCCTCTCTTCTGCAATAGCAAGAATATCATGAACGCTCACATATTTTTTCTTTGCAGTAACGACGGCAACGACACCCTGCGTAGTTGCGTCGCTTGCGAGCTCACGGAATTTCTGTTTTTCCGCCTCTACGACCTGCACACCCTTTTGTTCAGCCATCGCCTTGATGTCATCGATGACTCTTCCCTGAACGCCAAGAAGGAAGATCACCTTTTCGATTGGTGTTCCTGCTCGGAGAGCCTCCATGACTGGCATTCTACCTGTTATTATGTCCTTAACGGGCATATCGTGTTCGAAAAGTTAGAGTACAACAGGATAGTATCTAATTGCTGGGGTTTTTTTCTGCGACGTCTGTCTTGCGAGCTAGGTATTTTTCCATTCCTCTTCCCATGAGAAATAGAACTACTCCAATGATGCTCAGATACAGCTCTATCCACATGGTCTCGCTCTGGATTCCCTGGACAAGTCCGATCATCACACACGCAATCCCAAGGGCTTCGAATCCCTTTGCAGCAAAGATCATGCAGCTTGTTCCCCGTCAGCCAGAGAAGGGTTGCTGTTGGAAAGCTGCAGTAGTCTGAACGTCAGCAGGCTCTCATTGATCCGGTACTTGAACGCGAGAGCCTTGTTGATGTGCACAACGGGGATCATCTCTTTATAGTCTTCATAATAATCTTCGCCGGGTGATAATTTGATCTC
>JBGPGQ010000232.1:0-5490 GCA_041483995.1 Bacteroidota bacterium | reverse complement strand
TCCTGCTTGCGGTCGCTTTCCTACTTGCAGGAGTGGAGGCTTCAGACCAGTTGTCTCTGCTGCTTGACGATCATATAGAGACATTCAGGACAATGTCACTTTATTTAGAAGCTGTTCTGGCCGCGGCATGCATGCTGCTGAGCCTCGCCTATGGAAGGAAACGCCCCTTTGAAGCCTTTTCCAAGATAAAGCTTGGAATTTCAGGCGCTGTTGCTCTCTTTCCCTTGGGGCTGCTGCTTATTATGGGTACGGACATCGCCTATTCACCTGATTTCCAGAGCGATCGGGTCCTATTCCTCGGAAACGAAGGTTACTGGTATTACGCCGGCGTTATGTCTGCACTGATATTTTCCTTGACGAACGTAGAAGCTACCCTGAGCGCAACCTATGGCATGGACAGGAACCGGATGAAGTTCGAGGCAATCGGTATTATGAGCTTGTTTGCCGTCCTGATCTTCTATTACAGCCAGGGTCTTCTGTACAGGACCATCAACCTGAACCTAGTCCCCATCCGGTCGACCATATTCATCGTCGCCAGTATTCTCATTGTCTATTCGCAGGTCTTTCGGGGCGGCGAAACAAGGGTATCAATATCACGGCAAATGATCTATCGTTCCATCACCCTACTGGTCGTCGGTTTTTATCTGATTGGTCTCGGACTCATTGGCGAAGGAATGCAGTACTTCGGTGTCAATTTCAATAGAAACCTCGCCATTGTGCTCTTGTTTGGCGGTGGTATCCTTTTGCTAGCCATCCTTCTGTCGGAAAATATGAGAAGGAGAGCCAAGGTCTACATCAGCAAGCATTTGTTCGCGAACCGGCACGACTATCGGGAGGAATGGATAAAGTTCACCAATGTGCTCACGTCGTGCTCTACATGCAGCGATGTGCAGGAAGCGATCCTGTCGGTATACCGTGACACCTTTGGTGTCGGGGGCGCGACATTGTATCTTCCTGGCATGGACGAGAAGCGTTATACAAGGATATTGCAGCATTTTATGAAAGACAGCCCGGAGGAACTGCACATATCCGACGAGCTTAATTCTTATTTTCTCAAGCGAGAGAGAGTGCTCGATCTGACCGATGAGGAGCATCCGTTATTAGATCAGGAAAGAGATGCAATGACGCAAGGGGGCGCATGGTTGATTGTACCACTGATCAGCAACAACAGGATCGAGGGACTCGTCGCGTTGAGCGCGCGGATCATGTCGGAGAGACTTAGCTATGATGATTACGACCTGATGAAGGTACTGGCGAGACAAGCGGCGCAGGCGATCACGAACCTCAGGCTCTCTGAAGAGCTCATGGAAACGCGGGCAATGGCTGCAGTGTCCCGCATCTCCACTTTCGTCATCCATGACCTCAAGAACCTTACCACAGGGCTTTCCCTGGTTGTTGACAATGCTGAGGAGCATATCGGGAACCCTGATTTTCAGCAGGACGCGGTCAAGACCATCAAAAATACACTTGCCAAAATGAAGGACCTCATCCAGAGGCTCAGGGCGATTCCAGAGCGGACTGCAATCCGGTCCGGCGTGAAGGACATCGATTGTCTCTGCCGCACGGTAGTTGATGAAATTGGGAAATTACTGCAAGAGAAGATACACCTAGTGTACGACGGCGCCAAAGCGTATTCCTGTATTGACAGCGAAGAGATGAAAAAAGTTGTTCACAACCTCATTCAGAACGCATCCGAGGCATATGACGGTGAAGGAACAATAACTGTCGAGACTGGAGAGGAAAGAGGCAAGGTATATATCAAGATCTCGGATACTGGAAAAGGTATGACCGATGATTTTATGAAGAACCAGCTGTTCAAGCCGTTCAGTACGACCAAGGAAAAGGGGTTGGGAATCGGTTTGTATCAATGCCGGCAGATCGTTGCGGCCCATGGCGGCAGTATTGAAGTGAAGAGCGAGGTCAACAAAGGGACTATATTTACAGTCTTTCTGCCGGCGGCAGAAGTCGCGCAGGTGGTCCCATGAGGACCTGGATTTCCAAGTACTATGGGTTGTCTCAATGGCTTTAATCTTTCGGCCGCATGCAAGTATTATAGAGTGTTGTCACGTAAACGCTCTTATCCAATCAGAATGAATCTTCGTAACAGAGCTAATACTGTATTGAATTAGCAAAGGGGACGCGACCATGGAAAAACTGCTGATTATTGATGATAGTGATGAAATAAGGACGCAACTGAAGTGGGGTCTTGGCAAGGAATATGCTGTAACCCTTGCCAAGGATGGAACGGAAGCTCTCGCTCTGTTCAAAAAGAATTTGCCGCGCGTTGTGACACTTGATCTTGGTCTCCCTCCTTATGAGAATGGGACCGAGGAGGGATTTCGGTGTCTACAGGAAATGCTCAGCTATAAGCCGCCGCCAAAAGTCATTGTCATTACGGGTAATGATCAGCGGGAAAACGCTCTCAAAGCCATTCAGATGGGCGCGTATGACTTTTTTCAGAAACCCATAAACCTCGAGGAACTTAAAGTCATTATCCGACGGGCATTTCATCTCTCCGCAATTGAAGAAGAAAACTGTACCTTGCATAACGCCCTTGAACGACAGACCGCTAATGTCGGCGGTATGATCGGCCAGTGTTCGGAGATGCAGATGGTTTTTTCCACCATGCGGAAGGTGGCGTCTTCAGATGCTTCTGTCCTCGTGCAGGGTGAGAGCGGTACCGGGAAGGAGTTGGTCGCACGAGCGATTCACGTCATGAGTTTGCGGAAGGATGGTCCTTTTATTCCTATCAATTGTGGAGCGATTCCGGAGGCTCTCCTCGAGTCCGAGCTTTTCGGTCATGAGAAGGGGTCGTTTACCGGGGCGCACGCGCAGGTCCAGGGCAAGGTGGAATATGCCCAGAAGGGGACCCTTTTCCTCGATGAGATCGGCGAACTTCCCCCTCTGCTTCAGGTGAAACTGCTCCGGTTTCTCCAGGACAAAACTATCCAGCGCGTTGGCGGGAGGGAAGATGTCGCGGTGAACACGCGGATCCTTGCTGCAACGAACAAGGACCTTCTCAAGGAGACACGAGAGGGGAGGTTCAGAGAGGACTTGTACTACCGGCTGGGGGTCGTATTGATAAAGGTTCCGCCACTCAGAGAACGAAAAGACGACATAGTCGTACTTGCCACCTATTTTTTGAAACGATATTGTGATATATATAATAAGAGGGTGCGTGGGTTCAATTCCTCCGCCCTTGAGAGAATTGAAACGTACGAATGGCCGGGAAACATAAGAGAACTCGAGAATAAGATCCAGAGGGCAATTATTTTATCGGAAGGGCCATTAGTTGAATCCCCTGATCTCGGTTTTGACGCAAAACCAATGAGCCAGCGGACTGTAAGTCAAGAGGTTAAGACCTTGAAAGAAGCGAAGGACAGGGTGGAAAAGGAAATGGTGGTGACTGCGCTCGATAAACATGCGGGGAACATCGCGAAGGCAGCAGAAGAGCTTGGGACCAGCAGACCGACCCTGTACGACATCATGAAAAAGCATGGACTCTATAATGGTACGCCTCACCAGGAGAATGCGAGCGCTGTCAATTAAGAAGCGTGGTACCGCGTAAAAAAGCAGTACCTAACCCGGGCAAAGCCGGAACCAAAACCTTATAACCGCAGGGGCGCTAAGGCCGCGAAGGAAATCTTGCAGATCTTGAATTGAAGAAAGAAACCTCCTGTTCTGACGTCCTTCGCGCTCTTTGCGGCTTCGTTGTAAATATTTTTTTCTGTTGTGCGTAGAATTTGATTCTTTAGTTACTAAAAGTCCGATTGGTTGTAAATAGATCCATGGTTAAGAGAAAGATAATTGTGGAGCATGCCATGAAAAAAATGTTTAAGCTTTTCTCATTTTTGTTGTGTTTCATCTTGTCTATTACACTCTTCTCATGCGGTGGTGTTGTGTCAAGTACTATCAGTGCTGAAACTTCGCTGACCTCCATCGAGGTATCTCTGCAAGATCCAAGCGTTGCCCTCGGCACTATCCAACAAATCACTGTAATAGGAACGTATTCAGATGGAACTACCAAGGACATAACAACATTGGTCACTTGGATGTCGTCAAACGAAGGGGCCGCTACAATCAATAGCTCGGGACTTGTCACCGCAAAAGCAGCAGGAAAAACAACGATTACTGTTACCGATCCGGTAAGTGGAAAATCTGAAAACATAATCCTGACGATTACCTCTGCAACACTTGTGTCTGTTGCAATAACGTCCGCGAACCCTACGGCGAACCCTATCATTGCCCAGGGAACGACACTGCAATTTACAGTTACAGGTACATTCAATGATAACACTACACAGAACCTTACCTCAGCAGTGACCTGGATTTCATCAAATACCTTAGTGGCCGAGTTTGCGGCCGGTTCAAATGGTCTGGTAAGTGCTGTTGGTCCCGGAACAACCACAATAACTGTTACCGATTCGGCAAGTGGGAAAATTAACGGAACAATATTTTTGACGGTTACCCCGGCAACGCTCGAATCCATTTCAATAACGCCGACGAATCCGAGTACGGCCCTTGGAACGAAGAAACAGTTTACCGCTACAGGAACTTATACAGACAAGACCACTCAAGATATTACGACAGAAGTAATCTGGAGTTCATCTGACACCGGAAAGGCTGCGGTAAGTAATGCGGCCGGTTCAAATGGTTTGGCAATCACTGTTAATACTGGGACAACTACAATTACTGCAACTGATGCGGTTAGTGGGGTCAATGGAACAGTAATGCTGACAGTTACTTCCACGACGCTCGTGTCCCTTTCAATAACACCGACGAATCCGAGTACGGCCCTTGGAACGAAGAAGCAGTTTACTGCAACGGGAACCTACACGGACAGCACTACTCAAGACATTACCGCTGCGGTAACCTGGAGTTCATCAAGCAATGGAGTGGCTGCGATAAGTAATGCGTCGGGCTTAAATGGTTTGGCAACCACTGTTGGTACCGGGACAACCACAATTACGGCGACCGATGCGACCAGCGGGGTCACTGGTACAATAACTCTGACGGTTACCCCCGCAGCGCTCGTATCCCTGTCAATAACACCAACGAATCCTGGTATCTCACTCGGAACGACGAATCAATTCACAGCCATGGGAACGTATACAGACAGCAGCACTCAGAACGTTACCGCCGCGGTAACCTGGAGCTCATCAAAAACCGGAGTGGCTGCGATAAGTAATGCGGCCGGCTCAAATGGTTTGGCAACCACTGTCGGAACTGGGACAACCACAATTACGGCGACCGATCCGATAAGTGGGATCATTACCGGAACGACAACCCTTACGGTTACTCCCTCGATGCTTGTATCTCTTTCAATAACACCGACTGCTCCGGGTACTGCGCTTGGAACGACGAAGCAATTTACAGCAACGGGAACTTACACAAACAGCAGCACTCAAAATCTTACCGCCGCGGTGACCTGGAGCTCATCAAAAACCGGAGTGGCTGCGATAAGTAATGCGGCCGGCTCAAATGGTTTGG
>JBGPGQ010000231.1:0-5499 GCA_041483995.1 Bacteroidota bacterium | reverse complement strand
GTTTGTGGATTTCCACAAACCTCCGGCCGGAGCGCCAGCCCAAAGGATGTTGGAGTTTGTTGGATCCACTCTCACGCACGCAATTCTTCCAATCCCATAATACCCGCCCGGCGCCGATGATGGCCCCAGTTCAGTCCAGTTGCCTGCAGTAGCATCGAGGCTTTTCCCGCGCGTTGCAGCGACTTTCTGGTATTCGTTATAGAGCTGCATGGGATTTGGGAATTCACCGGTTGGGTAGACCCGTTGTTCCCAGAACCATTCCCATCGCTTGAACTGCTTCCAGCCCTTTCCCTTCTGTGTATAGTCCTTGCCCTGCCAGTATTGGTTGAACGAGTGCTGGATCTCATAGAAATTGGTCTGCTTCTCAGGTGGGAGATTGTCCATCCAGGGTTGTGCCTGGGCAACGGAGGCCATGAACGGTAACAGAGATACCGCAAACATGAATGTTTTTTTCATGGAGAAGGTAATGCTTGTGAACAGGACGTCAATCGCGCTCATCAAAGCTACGGCGAACGCTCAAGAAAGTCAACACGTCATGGTTTGGAGACGGGCAATCCTCCAACATATGAATCATAAGAGGCACTCGCTGCTATTTCATCAGCAGAAGCTTTCGCGTCTCGGTGAGTGATCCCGCTGTGAGTCTGTAGAAGTACACACCACTCGGCAACTGTGATCCACTGAACTCCGTGGTGTAGTGTCCGCTTTGCAAGTACTTGTCAACCAGAGGCAAAACCTCCTCACCAAGTATGGAATAGACTGTGAGCTTGACGTGCCCCGGGCTCGATACACTAAAATCAATTCGTGTGTCAGGATTAAATGGGTTGGGATAGTTCTGTGACAGCGAAAATTCTATGGGGAAGCTATTCGCATCTTTCTTGGTAACATCTGTAATTATCTGAGACAATAAATAATGATGTGCGTCCTCCCACCAGAGCACGGCTGTGCTGTATACCCAAAGCGACAGGAGGCCTCTGCCTTCCCTGGCTGAAATTCTCATAACAATGGAAAGTTGATTGTACTGCAAATTGAAGGAAGCGGTTGAAGTCGAATCGACAATGTTGTATCGATACATCCGTGCAATCTCCGGCATATCGGCCTGAAAAGGTACTACGTTATTCCAGATAATCCCGGAATAATACAAGGGATCGGGGGGATTGCGCATCTGTTGATAGAGTTCATGTCTTCCGGATTGTAGTTCTACTAATTCAAAGGTTGTCGAATCGACGATGATAGAATCAATGGTGGTGTCCGGAGGGCCTTGTTCGAATACAGCCAGGCGGTGAAGAGTACGATCTACCTCGAACCCCCAGATCACGGAGTCCGAGTAATCAACTTTGCTTATGATCTTGTAGAGTGCAGTGCCTGTATCAGTTGTTGTGAATGATCCGGGTTTGAGATCATCCCACTTCCAATGGTTGTACTTATAAAGCCATTGATTGCCAACTGATAATGGAAAACAATCAACAAGGGAGTCTGATTGACCAAAAACAACCGATGGGAGAAGAAGAACAAATCCCAACGGTAGAATTTTGGCCATAAAGTAAAGTCGACTCATAGAAAATTGGGTGGATGTTAGTCGCGCTCACCAAAGCTACGGCGAACGCTCAAGAAAGTCAACACGTCTTGGTTTGAAGAAGCTCGCGCTTGTTAACTGCCGGCGCCATTCGGTGACGAGAATCGATTCTTCAGGTTGGCCAAGATTTCCTCATTAGTGAATCCGCGGATCATCTCTTCTTCAATGTTAGAATTCATGGTCATATTGAGAACACCTGGCGAGAAGTCCCAGGGTTTGTCGAATGATTCGTCATCTTTCGGTCTCAGAAATTCTGCTGTAGGAATTCCGTTCGTAAGCAGTAAGTAGGATTTGATATTATTCACAGAATAGGAGATAAGCTTCAACGCATAGATTGTAGCCTCGGGACTCCAATTGACCGATGAGGTTACAATTCTAAAATTTGGGTTTTTCTTCGCTACCCCAATTGGTGCCAGTATGGGGAATGAACTTCCGAACTCGCTCATACCAAGTAAGTGCATATTTTCAAGGGGAGCGGGAACACCATACTCCTTCTCAATCCCAACTGCCAAGGAAAAACCACCAGCCGATGTTCTAGCACCATGCTTTATGCTATTGTATTCACTGATGTTTTTGTCATTGACAAAATCTGAAGCAAACCGTTTCCATAAGTTGGCAAAAAGGTCTTTTGTACTTTGGATTCTGGTGTGATCTGGGTAAGAGACGCGAATAATCTCGTCGGAAATCGATTCCCAGCTCACTGGATGAATAGGACACTTGACGATAAAATCCACACTTCGCGCGCTTATTGCTGCAACCATCCGGCGGAGTGTGTCCGTTCGATACTTTCCCATCCAACCTAACACGCATTCGGGTGCTTGCAAAGCGGCACAAATCAGTGCGAACATAGTTTCTAGGCCGTGAAACCAACTTGCTCGAAGAGCTGTAGCAGAGCGCTGCTTATCCTCTCCGTCAATATGATCGGTATGAACATTCGCAATGTACTCGAAATACTTGCTATCAATACTATTGACAAAGTGTAGGTTTGCTTTTCGCATTTCCCAATCCCGCACACAGTAAGGTCTGTGTTCAACTGTGAAAAGTGCCGATTCGATTTTCATTTGTTACTGATCCCTCTTACTCAAAGGTCTCGGACCATCAATGTCCAGTTTATGATGGACGGCAGTGCCTGCGACTCCTTTATGCTCAAGACATTCCTTCAGTCTTCTTTTGAGGAGGAAAATACATGTTAGAAGTACCAATACTATCCCAACTAGGGATATGGTTAGGTCTAAAAGGTGAGCCAGAGATTCTGGAAGCCGAGGCAAAAGGAATTCTATCAACGACTCTCGCCATATTGGCCATAGCCACTTTGCAAAGCTTACAATGGGTAACAATAGCCATAATGTTATTTGAATGGCTAGGCTTGCCTTGATGGATTCCCAAATTTTTGACATCGGTTTCCTCTCTACCTGTGCGCCGCAACTTCTCTTTCAAATGGAAGGAGTTGATGCATAACCTGTGTGCAAACTACGCCGCGCTGCACTCCCCGCTCTTTATGATTGCGTGTGGCGTGGAGCGATGACTTGATCTGTAATTCATCTTTGCTCTCACCAAAAATATCGATCACGAAATGAAGTAACTACCTGTTGGGGAAGGACACTGGCATCAAGTATTGACTCGATTGTCCTAGTCGAGAACGTCGATGGATCTGTAAGCAAAGTGGAGTATCGTGAGGATGCCTTCGCGTAACTCGGATTCCGACTCGGATGAACTAAAACGAATCTTACCCACTTCCATTTGCCCGATGGGTGCTGAAGCATAGACAAGGCCAGAAGATGGTCCAACCATATCTGCTGAAGATCTGTTCCAAGGATGTTGGAGATTGCATTTGATTTGAAAACCCCTGATTTGTCCGAAACGGTCACGTATTGTTTTAGAGGCTCCCCAGTAGGCTTACGCTCAGGCTTGCAATGTTCATGGTACTTCGTCTCAACACCAATGACCCCCAATTGCCCATCGGGGAGGTTCAATTCAAATGCGACATCGAAGGCACTTCTGTTTCCTAGATACTTCGGGTCTCTCCTGCCCGGTGACCATTCGAACCGCATGGAACTTACATAACCGGGAGTGTCTGGCCATAAGATGCGGATTGCCTGAGTTGCTGCATCAAGATCACCATGAAAATTTCCGAAGAGATTGAAACACATAGGCATTGATGACAGGAGGTCACAGAACAACCTATCCTTATTGATCATCTCGTGGTCTTCTCGATATGAAGTGCGCCATTCAACAGCGCGCTGAACTTTGTCGTTCAGGAAGTTTGCTCTTGTATGTCGGGCAAATTCAAGTTCGAGTCGACTTCCAAGAGGGCGAGCCTCCTTTCCTGCTTCAGGTCTCATGGGCTGAGTCCCAATTTCCAGTGCATGTCGTTCACGCCAACGAGCTTGATGCAGCCGAGCACTTTTCTTGAACGCTGTTGTGTGGGAGTCATGAGGTACAGTATCGACACTTTCAAAGCAGTGGTGGCGATCCAATTCCTCGTCTGTTAGGTTATTATTGCTTAACATGTGTCTTATTCACCCCGCTAAGTCTTTGCAATAGTATCTTGTCGTTGTATTCACGTTTTGGCTGATACTTCCTCATCCAATCCTGCATGAAAGAAGTAAACTCATGAACAGCGGTGCTAACATCGTCACCAATTTTTTTGATGTCGTCGAGTTCATAAGAATAGGGTTTGAAATCTATCGCCTGATCCTTTTTGTTGTATAACTCTTTACGGCGTACAAATTTGTGGTCCAGGTAGTCTATGTCCCACAAATCATGAACGAACTGGTTTCTAATAGCATAAAGCTCCTTAAGTTTTTCGAGGATAGGCTTGAGTTGTGTACGAACAATACGATCCTTCTCTTGATAATGGAAGAGGCGGCCGAACATTGTAAGAAGTCGCGCAAAGCCAAGATCAAGCGTAATAAGTTTGCCGATATTGCTGTAGCTGCTCAATAACCAGGCAATATAGTGTGATAGATAGAATTCAACTTCGGAGAATTCCACTGCAATTCTGCCGATTGCGGCATAGTGAGACTGCCGAAGTTCTCTCAACTTGACGATTTGTTGAACGACGTTGTTATCCCTTGCTTTCATTAAACTCCTTTTCGCTGATTGCCTTAGGGACTACTGTTTTTGTGTCAGACTTGTTAATGATTTCCATAAAGTGTTTCGCTAGTTCCATAATTGAAATGAAAAGCAGGTAAGCAGTGATGATTGCAACAAAAATCATCTCAATTCCATTAAAGAATGGAAAATACGCCACGTCTTCGGATGTTTGTAGGAATAAACCTTTTGCCAAAGAGAGCGCGCAAACAATTGTGATTGGATTACTGATGAAGGAAAGCAGGGCTTCAACGGGAATTTTGAATTCATTGAAAGACATCGTTGGGGAGAAAGTAAATTGTCGGGTTTTGATCTTGTGGGTGACCGTAATGATGGTTGCAATACTACCGGCAAGAAGATTCAGTCCTGGAAATTGAAAGAAACATCGCAGGCTGTATATGAGTTGTGCTTTGAAAATATAGGCAGACAATGTTGCCAAACAAAGCAGTACGAATAAACCAATATATTTCCAATCGAAACTTTTGTGACTCATGCTCTGCTACTGTTAAAATAGTTTACTCTCTGAATTTCATTTCTGTCTCCCTGGTTACCTAACATCCCTCCGATCAAACCTCCTGCAAGTATCCCCACCGGTCCTGCCAATGTGCCAATTAGGCCACCGACGATTGATCCCGATGCTGTACTATTTGTATCGGCTACAGCGATTACACTATTTACATGAAAACTCCGTCCGTTGATAGTAAACCATTGGCTACCAATTAGATTGGCCAATTCGGAGCGAGTTGATGCAAGCAGATTCAAAGTATGTTTCTGCCCGTTATCTTCAATTAACAATTTCATTGGCTTAAAATGTTTCTTAATTCTGTGATGAT
>JBGPGQ010000230.1:0-5505 GCA_041483995.1 Bacteroidota bacterium | reverse complement strand
TTGAGATTGCAAAGGAAATCCAGAACATTCGGACATCCTTTTTTCTGGACTATGAGATTTCTGGCAGAATCCACGAAGGTATCTTCAATAATCGACAAGCGTCTTGAATCACTAAGGGGGAACTATGAATGCTCACAACACCGGAAAAATTAGACTCATTGTGGCAATCCTGACTTTACAGATCGTCGTTTTGGGAACCACGTATGCTCAAGGGAGAGGAAGCGCAATAGGTATGTGCAACGTTCATTTTACCGTGTCAGCCCCATTCTCGATCGACGGCGGTGATTCGTCTGATACGTTTACTGTGAATAGTGAAATGGGAAAAGAATTTACGGTCGTTCTCGTTTCACCTTCCTATTTGTTGAATGTCGTTGAATCAGGGTCCGTTGAGGAATCGACAAACGATGTAATGACGTCGGCTGCATTCGATCCGGCGAACGAACAACCATTATTCCTTAATGGTGGGGATATTTATCATGTGAAGTTTGGTGATTTGGTTTCTCTTGTTCAGAAGCAGGCAACTGGTCAGTCCGTCCATGCAATTGGGCTTGATGTTCAATGCACGGTTAACTAGGAGAGCATTACTGGCTGATTTTCAGTCTTAAGCGATACGTTTTTTTGGGGGGGATGTATGCGACCGATACGTTGTATTGTAGATATGGTCTTATTGGCAATCTGCAATTGCTGTTTGGTGGTTGCGATAGCCTTTGCAGATATCCGGGTGGCTACTTTGGCTGTCTATTTGAGTGACACGAGCCCAATAGGACGGCTTACCATCTCGAACACTGATGATGAGGCCAGGGAAATAGATATCACCCTTCGCTTTGCGTACCCTGCTTCTGATAGTTTTGGTAATGTTTCCATTCGATTTCTTGATATTGTCCGAGCAACGGATCCATCAGCGGTGGAATGGACGACGGTCTATCCGAAACATTTCACCCTTGGGCCGGGGGAACAACAAGTTGTGAGCATTTGGGCCCAACCGCCAACGGGTCTTGCCGAAAGAGAATACTGGGCTCGAGCACTTATTCTTTCGAGGACCATGCGGTCGTCAGGCACGGATGAGAATGCCAGAACCATGTCACCTACACATGGGATTATTTATCGCACAGGAATTGCAATCAACTATCGACATGGCTCTGTCGAGACGCAAGCCGTCATAAACACGGCTGCCTTCACACGGATGAAGGACACCTTACGATGCCTTTTCGAGGCCAAGCGAAAGGGGAGCGCAGCGTTCCTGGGGAATGTGGTGATTCGTCTCCGTGATGAACGAGGAGTTGTGAAAAAGATAATTGAACGACAAATAGCAGTCTACGAGTCGCTCCGACGATATTATGACATATCTATAGAGGATATTGCTCCGGGTAGGTACACAGCCGAAATTGAGTTGAATACCAAACGTACGGGGTATGCAGAGGGCGACATTATCCAGGCTCCAAAAGTGTCAAAACTGTTCATTGTTAAGCTTTGAGATCGAAACAGGTTGGACAACTATACCATCAATATTGAGGATAAACACACATGCACACCGACAAAACGGTCAAGATCCTTGTAGTAGACGACAATGATGAACTGCGCAAGATAGTAAGTGCGGAGCTTGCTGATTCGGGCTATGAAGTGGATCAGGCATGTGACGGCGAGGAGGCAATCGCGAAGCTTCAGAAAGACACTATCGCATTGATGACTCTCGATCTGCGAATGCCGAAGGAAGATGGTTGGGGCGTCTTGACATTTCTCACAGAACATACTATCAAAACCCGCGCCATTGTTCTGACGGGATATGCAAATATCGCGTGTGCAATGAAAGCGAAGAAAATGGGAGCAGATGCATTTCTTTCAAAGCCTTATGATATCGAGGAACTACTCTTCACTATCAACAAAGTGTTGAACAATGATGAATCATTGGAGAGCATTTCCATGTCTTGACTTTTCTGATGTAGAAGGTAAAACAGAGTGCACTCTTCTTCTCGGTCGGCCACTACCAGCGGTTTTCAAGGTGGGAACGGCAGTCGCGGGCCCGCAGTATGATGTTCTCTGTGTTTCGTGACTTAATCTGACGCAGAGTATGGTTTTGCATTTCTCCTAAAACATACTTACGTTCGAGCGTGAAGCCGAACTCTGCATATTTTCTTTCTCTCCTCTTTCTTTCTCTGTATTGTTCAGTTGCGATGAGGGCGCAATCGAACGGCATGAAGTTCGACCAACTTTCATTGGAGCAGGGGCTTTCCCAATCCACCGTGAATGCGATTGTGCAGGATGGAGAAGGATTCATGTGGTTTGGAACGCAAGACGGGCTCAACAGATACGATGGCTATACTATTACTCCGTACAAATATACTCCGCAGGACACCACCTCCATTTCTGACAATAGCATTTGGGCTCTATGCAGAGATCATTATGGAGATCTCTGGATTGGAACAATGCGTGGCGGGTTGAATCGGTACCTAACCCCCCAGGATAAGTTTGTCCACTACAGTCATGATCCAAATAATCCGCACAGTCTGTCCGAAAATAATGTTACTTCCGTTTTTGAGGACCGTAACGGCGGAATCTGGATTGGTACCTTGAGCAGCGGACTGAATTATTACGACCGGGAGACCAACCAATTTATTCACTTCCGATTGGAACAGAGCGATCAGCAGACTGGGAATGACAATACCATCTGGTCGATTTGTCAGGATCAAAAAAATAATGTTTGGGTTGCAACGTGGAATGGATTAGCCCAACTACGCTTGAGAAAGACAGCCCATGGTATCGAAATAGACTCACTCATCAACTATCGACACATTCCGGCGGATCCCAATAGCCTGAGTGGTAACAACGTACGCGTGGTGTATGTCGATCGAAAAGGAATTCTTTGGATTGGAACATGGGGCAATGGGTTGAATTGCTTCGATCCTTTTTCCGGCCACTTTAAGCACTATCAACACAGCTCGGGGGATACTCGCAGTCTCACGAGCAATTTGATCTATTCTGTTTGCGAAGACTCCAAGGGAAACTTGTGGGTAGGAACCGGTGACGCTGGCTTAAACCTGTACAATCCTGATGGGGACAATTTCACCTACTCCCGGCGTGATCCACCTGATCAATACTCATTGAATAACGATATCATCTGTTCACTGTATGAGGACCGCACAGGAACGCTCTGGGTTGGAACAGGAGCCGGAGGTGTGAACAGGTACGACTGGAGAAAGAGCCGGTTTCCGCATTACCGCGATGACCAGAACAACCCGGATGATTTAAGCGGCAACGATGTATGGTCCATCATGCAAGATAGGCATGGAGAGTTGTGGATTGGAACGTATGGCGGTGGACTGAACAAATTCGATCGTAAGAACAAACGGTTCACGCATTACAAACATGATCCGGCGAACAAGAACAGCATCAGTCATGATAACGTCCTTGCTTTGTGTGAAACAAAGGAAGGTGACATATGGATCGGTACAGAGGGCGGAGGATTGGATCGGTTTGACCAAAGCTCAGGACGATTTGTTCACCATCGAAATAATCCAAGAGACCTCAACACTGTGAGCCAAGATGAGATTACGGTGATTCGCGAAGCAGCAAATGGTGATCTGTGGATAGGAACAAATGGCAGCGGAGTGGATCGGTACAATCCAAGATCAGCAACGTTCGTTCACTATCGACATGATGACAAGGATTCCCACAGTCTGGCAGGCACAGCAGTGATGGCAATCTATGAAGACAGAAAAGGAACCATATGGATTGGGACCTGGGGTGGCGGACTCCATCGTTTCGATCAGGCGTCCGATTCCTTCGTTCAGTATCAACCTGTTTCTGGTAATTCAAATAGCTTGAATAACAGCACAGTTCTTTCCATCTACGAAGACGAGGGGGGCCTTCTTTGGATCGGAACATATGGCGGTGGGTTGAATATGTTCGATCGTACTGCCGGAACATTTTCCCATCTTACCGAGACCGACGGCTTACCGAATAATGTTGTGTATGGCATATTGTCCGATGACAATGGTAATTTGTGGGTCAGTACAAACAAAGGCCTTTCGAAATACAATCCAAAGACCGGGACATTTAGAAATTACGATGTGAAGGACGGCCTTCAGGGAAATGAATTCAACCAAGGATCGTACTATGGGAACAAGGGCGGTGAACTGTTTTTCGGTGGTATTAACGGATTCAACGCGTTTTATCCTGACAGCATTACCGATAATCCGAATGTGCCGCCCGTGTTCCTCACAAGTTTCAAAGTATTCGACAAGCCGGTAGAGTTGAACCAGTCTGTAGCTGCAATTAAAGAGTTGCAGCTTTCGTATTCACAAAATTTCTTTTCATTCGAATTTGTAGCTCTCAATTACACATCGACGGAAAAGAATCGATACGCTTATATGCTGGAAGGTCTCGATCATCAGTGGATAAATGCAGGTAATAGGAGGTATGCGAGCTATACGAACCTTGATCCCAAGGAATATATTCTGAGGGTTAAGGGGGCGAATAATGATGGCGTTTGGAACGAACAAGGCATTGCTGTAGGCATTACGATTATCCCGCCGTATTGGAAGACCTGGTGGTTCCGATTTCTTGCGACTGCATCGGTTGTGTGTTTGCTTTTTCTTATGTACAGATATCGAATAAGAAAACTGCTGGAGATTGAGCGCCTTCGTTCCTCTATTGCAACCGACTTGCATGATGATATTGGATCGACATTGACGGAGATTGCGCTGTTTAGCGATGTTGGATTGCGTGAGCTGCGGAGCAGGGGAGTTCGACCCATGACCGATAATGACGTGCAAAAACTGACATCCATGTTGGAGGAAATCGGAAGCACCGCGCGGAACCTGATTGATGCAATGAATGATATTGTCTGGTCCATCGATCCCAAAAATGATTCATTCGATTTTCTATTACTGCGCATGAAAACCCATGCAGCTCGGATGATGGAGGCCAAAGGCATCAACTATGAAATCGAAATTCCATCAGAGCTTTCGGAACTTCGTCTGTCCCTGGGTTTCCGTCGCAGGCTCTTTTTGATTTTCAAAGAGGCTGTGAATAATATCATCAAACACGCTAATCCAACCAAAGTCAGGTTTCAAATCAAGAGAGAGAATAATTCCCTTGTAATGATTATTGCGGATAATGGAGTTGGTTTTGATAACGATCGTGAAGTTGATGGCAATGGACTGAGAAACATGCAGACTCGCGCCCGCTCGCTCCAAGGTAGCCTCTCAATCTCGACAGTGCCTCACGGCGGAACAACGATTAGTTTGAGAGCGCCGATATGATGCGGGGCGAAAACTCCGGCCTGAAAGTAGCTGTCGTTGAAGACAGAACCAAGATACGCGAAAGTCTTGTCCAGATCATTGACGGGACGGATGGGCTCTCTTGCATAGGGGCATATGGTTCCTGCGAAACAGCCCTTGAAGCCCTTGAGGGAAACCTTCCTGATGTCCTTCTTATGGATATCGGGCTTCCTGGAATGTCGGGGATTGAAGGTGTGAAACTCATCAAGAGTCGATTTCCTTCGAT
>JBGPGQ010000229.1:0-5523 GCA_041483995.1 Bacteroidota bacterium | reverse complement strand
ATTTCATCGACATTGACTGTCTGGAATCGATGATAGATGTTTAACACGATTGCAAGCGCTATTGCCGCTTCCGCCGCTGCAAGGATAATCACAAAAATTGCGGCTGTCTGACCGTCAAGGTTCAATCCGCCGTACCGCGAGAACGCCACGAAGTTGATGTTCGCTGCGTTCAACACAAGCTCGACTCCCATGAGCACGAGGATCGCGTTCCTCCGCGTAACGATGCCGTAAATGCCGAGGGAGAACAGCAGCGCACTCACTATAAGAAAATGCGCAAGCTGAACCGACGGCAACCATTGAAAGAGGTCTTTGAAGAATGCTTCCATTATTTCTTCCCTTCGCGACGTGAAATCATTGCCGCGCCAATCAATGCAACCAGCAACACGATGGACGCCACTTCAAACGGAAGAAGATAACTGGTCATCAATAGTTCGCCGAGTGCGTGCGTCGTGGTTTGAGGTGATGTGGCTGGCATTGCCACTCCCTTCCACGTCGAATAGAACAACCCGCTCAACGATCCCGCGACGATGGCAACAAGGATGAGAGCGGGAAACGTCTGGATTGTGCCTGTTTTCAGTTCAACGTTCACAACCTTGTTCGTTAACATGACGCCGAAGAGCAAAAGTACAAGAATACCGCCAACATAGATCAGTATCTGCGTAACAGCGAGAAAATCAGCACTAAGCAATACGTATAGACCGGCCACACCGAAAAATGTAAACAGCAGCGAGAACGCAGAGTAGATGATGTTCTTTGAAAACACCACAATGAAAGCCGAGACGACTGTGATGAAGGCAAAAATGTAGAAGACAATATCAAACAGTTGCATGGAATCTTATGGTGTTGATGCAGGTTTTGCCGGTACCGCCTTCTTTGCGGCCTGATCCTTCTCGTACTGAGCAAGCTTTTGTTTCGCGTCGTCGATCTCAGTGTGATTCATGACTGAAAAATTATAGTTGAGATTCGCGCGATCGTATTCGGAGAACTCGAACACGTCCGTCATCTTGATACATTCTGTCGGGCACGGATAGACGCAGAGTCCGCAATAACAACACTTGGCAATATCAATATCGAAGACCGGAACGTACAGGCGTTTCTTTGTACCGACTGATGTCATCCCGAGGTCAATATCGGGCGTGGACTTGATCGTTTCGATGGTAATGCAATTGACCGGACACGCAGCCGAACACTGGTCGCATCCGATGCAATCATCCATATTAACATAGAGCCGGTTACGCGCTCGTTCAGGCAGTTTGAGCTTTACTTCGGGATATTGGATCGTCACCGCCGGCGTGAAGAGATGACGAGCGGTAACCTTCATCCCAACCAGTACGGTGAAAATGCCTTGCCAGATATCTTTGAAGTACTTACCCATACAGATTTGTCCTTAACGCGTTAACATCACCCAGAAACCAACACCAATGACAATGACAAACGAGAACGGTATCAGCACTTTCCATCCAACATACATAAGCTGATCTACACGTAAGCGCGGTAACGTCCATCGGAGCCACATCTGCAGAAAGACGAACCCCATCCCCTTCGCGATGAACCAGAACGCCCCCCAGAGTGGACCGGACATGAAATCACTAAACGGACTGTTCCATCCGCCGAGGAATACCGTCGATGCAATGGCGGAGACTGCAAACATATTGGCGTATTCAGCAAGGAAGAAGAGTGCAAACTTCATCCCGCTGTATTCCGTGTGGTAACCTGCAACCAGTTCGGATTCCGCTTCGGGTATATCGAAGGGTGTTCTGTTCACCTCGGCGAGCGATGCAACGAAATAAATGATCGCAGCGATAAAGAGGAATGGAAATTTTTGGAAAACGAACCAGTGCCAGATCGGTCCTGACTGGGCACGGTTGATTTCCTGAAGGTCGAACGATCCGACAATCATGATTACTGCGAGTAATGAAAGCGCAACCGGAATTTCGTAGCTGACAATCTGGGCAGCCGAACGCATCGCACCGAAGAGCGACCACTTGTTGTTGGATGACCAGCCCGCCATTAGAAGGCCGATGACGACAAGCGAGGAAATTGAAATCACATAGAACAACCCGATGTTGATCTCGCTACCAACATACGCGGCACTGAATGGAATTGCGGCAAACGCCGCATAGGAACCGATAAAAACCACAAACGGAGAAAGGATAAACAACCTCTTATCTGCAGCGGTGGGAATGATGTCTTCCTTTTGAATGAGCTTGAGAATATCGGCAATCGTCTGTGCCCAACCGTGCCATCCCCCAACGCGCATTGGCCCAAGCCTATCCTGCATGTGCGCCGAAATCTTTCGCTCCCACCAGACCGCAAAGAGTGCGAACGGGATTATCCAGAGCAACGGCACGATCGCCATCAGCACGTAGACCAGGATTTCGTTGTGAAGTAAATCGAGAAGTGCTTCTTTCATTATCGATCGACCTCGCCGAGTACAATATCGATGCTGCCGAGAATGGCAATAACGTCGGAGATCATCGCGCCTCTGCACATTGCCGGAAGGGCCGATAGATTCACGAAGCAGGGCGGCCTGACCTTCACACGTGCAGGACTTGTCGTTCCATCCGCAACAATGTAGTAGCCAAGCTCGCCTTTCGGTGTCTCTGTGCGGATGTACAGTTCGGCTGCGTCCGGACGAATTCGCTTCGGCACCGCGGATTGGACATCGCCCGCAGGTATTTTGTCAACAGCCTGTTCGATGATGTTGAGACTCTGTTCCATCTCATGCACACGAACCATATATCGATCCCAGCAATCTCCAAGCGTACCCACCAGCCCTTTGCCAACCGGAATCTCAAAATCAAAGCGATCATAAATCGAATACGGATCATTCTTGCGCAAGTCCCACTTCACACCCGAACCTCTCAATACCGGACCGCTTACTCCGTAATTGATGGCAACTTCTGCCGGCAACACACCGACGTTGGCAGTCCGCTCGATAAAAATCTTATTGTATGAAAGAAGATCGTTCAGTTCTTTGATATTCGGTCGATAGTACTTGCAAAAGTCCTTCACCTTCTCCACAAAGCTTGCAGGAACGTCATGCGAGAGGCCGCCGATCCAGATGTAATTATAGAGGAGCCGGGCGCCACACGTTTGTTCAAAAATATCAAGGATTCGTTCGCGGTCACGGAAACAATAGAGGAACGGTGTAAACGCACCGATATCCATCCCATACGTCCCGATGGCGATCAGGTGGCTGCCTATGCGCTGAAGTTCCGCCATGATAACACGGATGTATTCGACACGCTCCGGCACTTTGATCTTCAAGAGCTTTTCGCATGCAATCGCATACCCAAGCTCATTGTTCATCGCAGCGATGTAGTCCATACGGTCGGCGTAGGGAATTATCTGCTGGTAGTTGATCATCGCTTCGGCATGCTTTTCAAAGCAACGGTGAAGATATCCGATATGCGGAATGACGTCGACCACCACTTCGCCATCGACAACCAGCTCAAGACGCAACACTCCGTGCGTTGATGGATGCTGGGGTCCCATGTTCAGCACCATTTCCTCGGACCGCAATGGACGCCCAAACCCCGGAATCGTTACAGCTCCGCGATTCTTCTCGTCAGTATATGTGAGCGTTGCTTCCATCAGTACGGCACTTTCATTCCCTGGTAATACTCGGGCACTTTGTAATCCTTGCGTAGCGGGTATCCTTCCCAGTCATACGGCATGAGAATCCGTCGAAGGTCAGGATGGCCGTCAAAGACGATGCCGTACATATCAAACGCTTCCCGCTCATGCCAGTTTGCAGTCTTCCACACCGACTCCACCGACTGGCAATGCGGGTTCTCAACCGTGACGTCGACTTTGAGTGTGAATTTGTGATTCCACTTCATCGAATGAAGATGATAGACCACGCCAAGCTTTCCGCCCGTGTAGTCAACACCGCTGAGACACATCAATGAATCAAAGAGTGTCTCCTCGTTGTCGCGGAGAAAGAGCGAGACATCTTTTATCTTGTCGGGTGCAATTTTTGCGTACGGGTCAAAGACGCCGTCCACCTTTGCCTCGAGCAAAGCATCGGGGAATTTTGCTTTGATTGCGTTGCTGATTTCCTGGGGTATCATTAAGAAATTGCGGTAGTAATGTCTATCAGGCTGTTTTTTTTGTTGCGAGACTCTCCGAGCGGATTTTCTCCTGCAGTTTCATCAGACCCTCCATCAGCGCTTCGGGGCGCGGCGGGCAGCCGGGCACATACACGTCAACTGGTATTACCCGGTCAACTCCCTTGAGCACATGGTAGCCATGTTCCCAGTACGGTCCGCCGCAATTGGAGCAGCTTCCCATGGAAATCACGTACCGCGGCTCGGACATCTGATCGTACAATGTTTTGATGCGGCTTGCCATTTTCAACGTCACCGTTCCGGCAACAATCATGACATCGGATTGGCGGGGCGTTCCTCTGAAGAAAACGCCGAACCTGTCGAAGTCGTAATGCGAAGCGCCGGTTGCCATCATTTCAATCGCGCAGCATGCGAGACCGAATTGCATCCCCCACAACGAGGAGAGGCGCGCCCAGTTCAGCAGGCTGTCCATCGACGTGATGATGACGTTGCTGTTTTCGAATTTTTGATCAAGGAGGCCCATACCTGCCGTGAAAATTATGACAAAAACCTATAACCGGTAGGACAGGCATTCTTGCCTGTCCGCTGAGAATTACCATCGTCCTCTGTGGTCAGACAAGAATGTCTGACCTACCTGTTGTGAAACTATGAAACAACTCTTGTTGAACTCACCCTAAATCCCTCTCTTAGGAAGAGAGGGGCTTCAAACCTGCGCTTCATCCTCCCCTTCTCTTCCCAAAGAGAAGGGGCCGGGGGATGAGTTCTAAACAACTACCTCTTCCGGCTCCAAATGCGTTTCACGCACACCAATGCCGCGTTCATACTTTGGAATCTTTGGCGCGGGCTTGTCCCAATCCAGGTCGCCTTTCCGCCAAACGTATGCATAGCCGACGAACAAAATACCTAAAAACACAAGCATTTCTATAAATGCAAACCAGCCAAGCTCTTTGAATACCACCGCCCAGGGAAACAAGAAGACAACTTCAACATCGAAGATCAGGAAAATCAGCGCGACAACATAAAAGCGAATATTGAAGCGCACGCGGGTATCACCGATTGGCTCTTCGCCGCATTCATACGTGGTAAGCTTGCTCGGATATGGCCGGTTTGGACGGAGGAGCCACGACATTATCAACCCTCCGGCAACGAAGACCGCGCCAAGGATCAAGAAAATGAAGACCCGACCAAATTCGGTGAGCATTACGAGAAATCTCCAGAGACCAGTGGTGAGAGAGCCCGACGAAGGCTCATTGTGCTACAAAAACGCCACTGAATATAACAAGTTTGCTCAGGATTGTCAAGGTAAGTTTGGGCTGACGCTATCCTCATTCCGCAGGAACAACTTGTCAGGCCTTAAGTATGAAGGAGCGGTTGTGTTACGCGTTCTTCGTGCTACTGTACGAACTGCCTTCAATCTCCCGCCAACTGATTTCATTTTCATTAGCGTACT
>JBGPGQ010000228.1:0-5532 GCA_041483995.1 Bacteroidota bacterium | reverse complement strand
ATGGCAAACCTGTGTGTGACCATCGGTAGGACCTGCAACTTCTTTTGACTCATGAGATCAAGCACGGCAGCCATATTTCGGTTCTCCGTCCAGCGTACATAGCCAATTGGATAGTCCATACCCTTCTGTTCATACTCAGCATCATAACGTCCTGGGCCATAAGAGCATGCAATGGTGAGCGAAAGTTCTTTCTCGTAAAAAGGAAGACGAGGAATGTTCATGCCTATAGACCCAACAACCACAATCTTCGATCTCTTCCGGGCAAACTCACAAGCAAGCTCAACTGGCTCATTGGACTTCGTAGCCGCCGTAATAATTGTCGCGTCTACGCCATTCCCACCTGTTAATGCTCCCATTTTCCTCCCTGCTCCCGCTTCGCTCACAAGGCAGTCGTCGCAACCAAGCAAACGTGCAAGCTCAAAGTTCGCCGGTGAGACATCCAACCCAATCACCCGGCAGCCGTTTGCCTTGAGAATCTGGACTGTCATCAGTCCCAGCAAGCCCAACCCTATTACGGCGGTGTATTCACCGATCCGCACGTCGGATTGACGAACCCCCTGCAGGGCAATGGCCCCAACAGTTGTAAAAGCTGCCTCGTCAAACGTGACGCCTTCAGGAATCCTCGTTGCAAGGTTTTTGGGAATAAATACCATCTCCGCATGGTATGCCTCCCCTGCACACGCAACCCTGTCTCCCGGCTTAAATGCATCCACCGATGACTCAAGCACAATGCCCGCAGAACTATAGCCCAATTCCTTGTAGTTATCGAGCCTGCTTTGAACCTTCTTGTACGTCGCCCCCACACCCTCCCGCTTGACGTTCTCCATCACCTGCTTTACAAGGTCCGGGCGGGACTTGGCTTTCCCAACCATCGAGGCTTGCGCGGTTGTTACCGAAGCCCTCTCCGTACCTGCACTGATCAATGAGACGCAATTGCGCACTAAGATCCCGCCGCTACGGAGTTGTGGCGCTGGGAGTTCCTCAACTGACATCTTTCCGGTCTTCTGATATTGAACTACCTGGAGCATGATATTGGTTTTCAGTTTTTGCATAGTCATAAATTCATGTTGCCGTCGCGGGCACATTCTTTAGTTTCGTTCTCAACCCGGCGTTTGTTCCCCAAAAGAGTAGCCATACGGGAAGTGTCACACGAGAAATTTCCCAATAGTTATCAAGAAATGCAAGGCCGAAGAGGTACACTGTGCCGCCAACCAAGGCAACAGCAAACGGCACGTACTCCGGGGCAGATTCCTTGGCAACCCTCATTAGCTTCAAAGATTTCTTGATAAGATACAGATACATGCCGATGATAATGGCACCCCCTATCAAACCGATTTCACCTATTGGGGCAAGATAGCTTGAGAATGGGCTGGATAACTGTCTGCTACCAAAGACCGATTCCATGCCGCCACCGGGAAGATATTTGTCCATCTCAGGAGTGAATCTTGCTCCATGAATTCCAAAGAATTCACCAACAAGCAAGGCAACTCCCTTGTCTGATCGCAAAAGCTCATAGCTGAAAGTATAACTCGCCCTGCTCATATAGTTTCCTGGGCCTATTCCAACCAAAATTGCGGCAGGGTCGTTAATCATCATTTTCGCTGTTTGCGGATACGCAGTAAATTTTCCGTACCCCAGAAACTGCAACGGGTCAGCAAGAATATCAATCCAGGCTTCGAAGCCTAGAGCACCTCTGGTACCCGCTTGCGTAAAAACATATGAAATCCCCATGGCGGCAACGCCAAGGAGCAATCCCGCAAGCACGAATGTCCTTGCAATCTTCCGCCCATAAAGACTTAATATCATGAAAGCATAAGCAAGCAGGAAGAATGGAAGTCCCGATCGAAACTGCGCAATCACAAACGTCATAAAAATAAACCCCTGTCCAAGAATGAAAGCAACCTTGCTCCTCTTTCGAATCGTTGCATCACCCATCAGTAAGCCACCACAAATTACCAAAAGCATTGTGAACTGATATGCATTGAGGCCGTATGATCCTGAAACTACATCTGGATTGCCGGTAATGATAAAAGTCGGAATGTTGTGAAAAATAACAATGATGATATTTACAACAAGCAAAAGCATAAAAAGCTTTCTGATGTTCCCAGCCAGAACATCGATGTCGCTGACAATCTTATCCAGTGCGAGAAACAGTACAGGCCCCTCCATGAAGCCCACAAGAAACAAAACCCCAGCCGGAAGGAGTAGATTATTTATGTTGACAAAAGCCGAAAGGACCGTGAGCGTGAAAAACCCAAGCACACATCGGAAGACGAGCTTGTGCTCATCGATGTCCAGATCTTTATGAACTGGATAAAACAGGCCGACGAGGCCAAGGATAACAATGAACGGGTAGTTCAACACATCCACCCACTTGGGCAGAATCGTGAGAACCTCGGAGAAAAACCTGCTAGTGAGGAAGAACGCGAAAAACCATATCACCAATCGTTGTATCATCCTACTGGCATGATATTAATTGCCGGAACAGACGCGGGGCGTGAGATAATCGGGTTGTTATCAATGGCCTGTCTGAACCATAACTCAATCGTCAACAAACACCAGAGTCGGTGCGCATGGTCTTCTCGACCGGATGTGTTTGCATCAATCATCCGCCTGATCGCCGGATAGTGAAATATCCCTCTCCGCTTCACAGACTCTTCAGTGTACAGATCGTTGATCATTGGCAATAACTGTTTACGCGTCCATGAACGAAGCGGAGCTCCAAACGGTGCCTTCGGCCTGTATATCACCTCGCGTGGCAACACGCGTTCCATCGCCTTCTTGAATAGATATTTTTGAGTGAGCCCACGAATCTTGCGTCTTCCTGGAATCCTAAATGCAAGTTCGACCAATTCATGATCCAACAATGGTGGTCTCACTTCCACACTTGCCGCCATGGTCCCTTTGTCCGTATAGAGAAGATTCAAGTTCGGAAGGAAAAGGTTGACGTCAACATAGCACATCTGGTTGACGAAATCCATGGCTGCTGACCGCCTGAACATCTCGAAATGACGGACATAGGAATAATTGAGCATGTCTGTTCGAAGAGCCGGTATAACCGCTTCATTTAATTCCTCAAGAGTGAAGTACGCATAATTTCCAATGAACGCCTGAATCGGTTCGTCCGATGCATTACGGACAAATCGTTTCAGCCACCTGTTCATACGGTATCCCTTCTGTTCACCTGCAACGGGAAGCATATTGACACCAGGTTCAATCAATCTTCTTCGCACAAAGTGTGGAATTTTTCTGTAGTACAAACCTAAAGATGTGGCCAGATGTTTCCTGTACCCCGAAAAAATCTCATCACCACCGGCTCCCGTGAGCAGAACGAGTGTGCCATCCTCTCTTGCTGCCTGCGCAATAAGATATGTATTGATAACGGCAGGATCCGCAACGGGGTTGTCAAGATGCCACAGAAGTTTCGGCAAAAGCTCGCTTACGTCCGGGTCGATCATAATCTCTTTATGATCCGTATTGAATTTCTCTGCAATTAACCTTGCATACACTGCATCGTTTTCCATTGCTTCATGACGCAGGTCTTCAGCCTTGTAGACAATTGTGTAGGTCTTGACACGATCCCGGGCGTGTTCATTCATGAAGGCAACGATTGCACTCGAATCAAGTCCGCCTGAAAGCAATGCCCCCACAGGTACATCACTAATCATCTGGCGGCGAACGGCCGTTGCGATCTTTTCAAAAACTTCTTCCTCTGAGACATCGTGTTGATCTGTCCTATCGAAAGAAGCAAGATCCCAATATCGCTCTGTCTTGACAATGCCATTCTTGTACAAAAGTCTATTAGCTGCCGGAAGGGATCGTACATTCTTCAAGATTGTCCTGGGATCTGCAATCCAGAGGAAAAAAAGGAGACTTACCAGGCTGTCCTCATCGACCTGGCGGGAAAAATCGGGATGAGAGGAGAACGTTTTGAATTCCGAAGAGAAAAGGAACGTATCACCAACGGTAGTGTAGTACAAAGGCTTGATTCCTAAACGGTCGCGCGCAATGAACAACTCGCCTTCAATATTGTCCCAGATTGCAAAGGCGAACATGCCGTTGAACTTCTGAACGCACTCCTTCCCCCATTCCGCATATGCATGCAAGACAACCTCTGTGTCGGTTCGGCTGCGGAACGCGTGCCCACGCATCTCGAGCTCACCGCGAATATCTTCAAAGTTATATACTTCACCGTTATACGTAATCCAGTAGCGATCACCCAAAGACATGGGTTGATGTCCAGCCGGCGAGAGATCGATAATCTTCAGCCTTCTGTTCCCCAAGCCGACCCTGCCTTCATTTAGAATAACTGCTCCACCATCATCAGGACCACGATGATACAAAAGCTCAGTCATTGAATTGAGAACATGAGAATCAATTTTCTTCTGGGAAACCATTCCGACTATGCCGCACATAGTTAAACCTAAGCCTCTTCGAGAATGGTTTCAAGTTCACCAGCAATTCGTTCAATCCGGAATCTCTCCCTGATGTACGTGCGGTTTCTCACGCCCATCTCTGCTCTCGTTGATGGACTCATCGCAAGTGTCCCGAGTGCACCAACTATGGAGTCACAATCGCCCGGGTCTACAAGGAACCCGTGTTCCCCTTCCTTAATGATCTCGGGTAATGCTCCAACTCTCGTTGCCACAATGGGAAGTCCATGGGCCATAGCCTCAAGGACTGACATCGAAAACCCCTCTGTGTACGAAGGTAGAACAAAGATATCACTCGTAGCAAATGCACGTTCTTTCTCTTCGCCATCAACCACGCCAAGGTAACGCGCTCCGTAGGAATCCGCGTTGTCCACAAAGGCCTGGATTGTTTTCTCGATGTGTGGTGCATGTTCTTCAAAGTATTTTGC
Source organism: Bacteroidota bacterium (assembly GCA_041483995.1). Taxonomy (GTDB): domain Bacteria; phylum Bacteroidota; class Ignavibacteria; order UBA10030; family UBA6906; genus JBGPGQ01. Next base: position 671 of record JBGPGQ010000228.1, on the reverse strand, counting down.
TGCATCGCCATTCAGGAACGCCCGAATCGATTTGCGGGCATTCCCAATAAACCGCTGCTCGCCCGCAAAAAGGAGGCGAATCTGAACCGTGCTGCGGAGCCGCATGAAAGCCAGGATCAAATCGTAGAAGCCTTTGGAAAAGGCAACATGACCCATAAACAAAAGCGTGCACACTCTTTCTTGAGATATGTTTTCTGGCCTTCCGTTCACAATATTCGGTAGGCCATTATGCAGAACACGTATCCTCTCTTCATCGACGAGGCCTTTGAACATACTCTTCAATGCAACTGCCTGTACCACAACAACGCTGACCTTTGATAAAACGACCCGGATTAACAGTCGGAACAGCACACCCCGTTGCGCACAAAAGTTATGGAAATTGCCACCACGGTAGTGAACAATGATATGCTTCCCGAATGCTCTTGAGGAAAGGATGACCACAGAATCACGCAGAAAACCGATTACGCTTGATGAGAGAAGAAGGTATACTTTCTTAACCTCTTTTTTCCGTATTGCATTGAGGAACCGTCCGTACACCCTCAGGAAGCTAAGGACTCCTGCTGTGTCCAATACACCCTTCCCCATATTGCTTTGACGAACATTGCTCCGGACGTGCACCAAGGAGACCCTTCCCGCGGGGAATGCATCAAGCAATAACCTGGAAGCAACCT
>JBGPGQ010000227.1:0-5553 GCA_041483995.1 Bacteroidota bacterium | reverse complement strand
TTTGGTAATGGCATTACGATATTTCCGGGCGGAATCCCTCTCTACAAAAACGGAGAGCTCGTCGGCGCGATCGGAGTGAGTGGCGATGGTGTTGATCAGGATGATCTTATTGCATTTGCCGGAACTCTGGGATTCGAGCCGCCATCGGCGTTGCGTTCGGATCAATTTTTCTATCACGATGTGCGTCTACCTTTCATCAAAATTCCCCGCCAGCCGGAATTATGAGGCCTAAAGCTCTATCACACGGCAGCATGCGTTGCGTCCTTTTCCTTGGTCTTATCAACCTGTTGCACGCGTCCGGACAAACGAAGCAGGATAGTGCTGCTGTCAAGCGGGATTCCGTTCAAACTCTGCCACAAGAGCTTCAAGATTTTGAGACGATTACCGACAGGTGGCGTGACATCAAACCCCCTCCGTACGAACTCAACGTTGAAGGACGCATCACCGACCCATACAATCAAAATGTTCTCAAGGGTGACTATCCGATTATCGGTCAGAATACATTTCTCGTCCTCACGGCAACTGCCGATAACCTCTTTGAGGCAGCACGTACGCCCACTCCAAGCGGCGTCAGTACGCTTGAGCCTGAACGCCAAAGCTTCTTTGGGCAGGGAGAGAAGTATGCAGTGATTGAGAACCTGAAGTTGAGCCTCGAATTTTATCATGGTGATGTTGCATACCGACCGCGGGACTGGGAAATAAGAGTCGCCTCAGTATTCAATTTCAATTACGTCAATACCCGCGAAAACAACGGCGTCAATATCAACGTGAAAGGAGGAGACGACCGTTCCGACAACCATCTCGCGTTCCAGGAACTGTCATTTGAGAAGCATCTCTTCAATATTTCCGACCGCTATGATTTTATCTCGCTCAAGGCGGGCATCCAACGATTCGGCAGCGACTTTAGAAATTTCATTTTCAACGATTTCAATCTGGGTATACGGCTCTTTGGAAATGCTGCATCGAACCGTTTTCAGTACAATGTAATCTTCCTTCCCATGCTGGAGAAGGAAACCAATAGCGAGCTCAATACGGTCTTTGATGATCGCGAACAGGATGTTTTGATTGCCAACTTGTACATTCAGGATTTCATTCGGCCCGGCTACACAACGCAGTTCAGCTTCCACTACAATCACGATAAACCCACGAAACATTTTGACGAGAATGGATTTCCAGTGCGTCCGGCTCTTATCGGGAGTGTACGACCCCATGAAATCAATGCATATTATGTTGGCTGGACCGGTGACGGCCACTTCGGCGGATTGAATATCACGCATGCGTTCTACGAGGTCTTTGGTGACGATGATTTCAATTCCATTGCCGGCCAGAGCATTGGCATCAACGCGCGGATGGCCGCGGTCGAGCTTTCAGTGGACAAGGATTGGATGCGGTTCAAATGTTCGGCCTTCTGGGCGTCAGGTGACAAGGACCCGATGGATGACAAGGGTGAAGGGTTTGACGCGATCATCGACCAGCCGATCTTTGCCGGGGGACCGTTCAGCTACTGGAATTCCCAGAGAATCGGATTGCTGGGAGTGGGCCTTGTGCAAAAGCAGAGTCTTCTTCCGTCGCTGCGCAGCAACAAGTTTGAAGGGCAAGCGAACTTTGTCAATCCCGGCCTCTGGCTCTTCAATATTGGTTATGACGCGGAATGGACTCCCAAACTCAAGACTGTCATCAATGTGAACTATTTGAGATTCGCATACACAAGGACGCTCGCTGTGTTCCTTAACCAGCCGGCAATCGGCAATGACATAGGACTGGATTACAGTCTCGGAATTCTTTATCGACCGTTTCTCAATAACAACGCGATTATTTCGCTTGGTGTCGCAGCGTTGACTCCCATGGACGGCTTCCGGGATATTTATGAATCTTCACAAACACAGTTTTCTCTTTTTACTTCACTCATACTCACGTACTAAATACACGTGGTAGTATCTGATGAAAAATAATGATAATACAAAAATTAGGCGCGCTGCAATGAAGCAATTGTGCATGGTGATCATATGTTTCATTGTTTTTGTTGCGACCCTTCGCGCACAAGGATTCATTGGCCAGAGCCAGGAAGAAGTAACGAAGAAAAGCACTGGGTGTCTGAGTTGTCACCACGGCATCGAGAGCATGCACAAGAACGAAGCAGTGAAGGTTGGCTGCGTCGATTGCCATGGCGGGAATGCAGAGGGCACAACGCTCGTTGCAGGTCATGTAAGTGCGCGGTACCCCGAATGGTGGAAGACATCTGCGAATCCGGAACGATCCTACACGCTACTCAATAGAGAAGATCCAGCATTCATCAAGTTTGTGAATCCGGGCGATCTGCGGATTGCTGATGAAACATGCGGTCCTTGTCATAGAGATGAGACGCGCAATGTCAGGAAGAGTCTGATGACGACGTCGACGCTTTTATGGGGCGGCGCTGCGTATAACAATGGGATAGTTTCAAGCAAGAATTATTTCTTTGGTGAAAGCTACGGCAGGGATGGACAACCACAGCGCATAAATACGGTGCCAGCTCCAACTGACGAAGATCTGAAGAAGGGTGTGTTGCCATTTGTTCTCCCGTTACCGCGATGGGAGATTTCACAAGTGACGGACAATTTCAGGACATTTGAGCGTGGCGGAAAAGTGCCACGCGGTAATCCATCCGAGATCGGGATCCCCAATCCGTTCGAAGAACCTGGCAGGCCTGATATGAAACTCAGTGATCGGGGGATTGGGACGGAATTGCGAATCAGTTCGCCCGTTTTGAACCTTCAAAAAACCCGACTCAATGATCCACATCTTTCATTTCTTGGAACAAATGATCATCCTGGCGATTACCGCTCAAGCGGATGTACCGGATGCCATGTCGTGTACGCAAACGACCGCTCGCCTGTGAACTCAGGACCCTATGCAAAGTTTGGCAACCGTGGGATGAGTCGGACAGCAGACACGACGATTTCGAAAACGGAATCCGGACATCCGATCCTGCATCAGTTCACCAAATCGATCCCGTCAAGCCAGTGCATGGTGTGTCACATGCACCAGCCCAATTCGTTTGTCAATACGTTCTTTGGTTTTCAAATGTGGGACTATGAATCTGATGGAGAGTTGATGTATCCGAAGCAACAGAAGTATCCTTCTTCTTCCGAAGCATTCGCAATGCTCTCTGCGAACCCTGAGGAAGCAGTACTCAGGGGGAACTGGAGCGATCCCGAGTTCCTTGCAAACGTGAGCGACCTGAATCCGCAGCTTCAACACACACAGTTCTCGGATTATCATGGTCATGGTTGGATTTTCCGTGCCGTATTCAAAAAAGATCGCAAGGGCAATCTTCTGGATAAGGATGGCAAGACCATTCCGTGGAACGCGCCGTACAAATTTGAAGGCGTCGTTCCAATTGTCGGTGGCAATGCGCAATCGTTGAGCGAGGAATCACGGAAGGCGCAAAAGGCGGTCCATCTTAAAGACATACATGCTGAAAAAGGAATGCACTGCGTTGACTGTCATTTTGAACAAGATGAACACGGGAGCGGCAAACTGTATGGTGAATTTCATAACGCAATTGAAATCCAGTGCATTGATTGTCATGGGACAGTATCGCAGCGCGCCACCCTGAAAACATCCGGTGTTGCCGCACCCGCACAAGGAACGTCGCTGGATGAGATGTACACGCCGTTCAAGGAAAAACGCTTCCGAAAACGTGGGAACCGAATCTTCCAGCGTTCCGCGTTGGTTGACACGCTTGAATGGGAGATTGTACAGACGGTCGATACCTGGGACGCAAAGTCGAAACAATTCAACACGAGGGCACGAGATGCTCATCTCATGGCACGAGGCGGCGGTCTCTGGTCGTCCGGCTCCGATCCTTCATTGCTTGCTCACGGATATGAAAAAATGGAATGCCAGTCCTGTCACACTTCGTGGATTACGAATTGCTTCGGCTGCCATTTGCCCCAACAGGCAAACTGGAAGAAGAATATGAACCATTATGAAGGGGAGCAATCACGCAACTGGACGACATATAATCCGCAGGTGGTGCGCGACGATGGTTTCATGCTCGGAGTTACCGGATCGACCAAAGGGAATAAGATTACCACTGTTCGCTCGTCCAGTGCCCTCGTTCTCAGCTCAAAGAACGCAAACAGGGAACAATTGTACCTCCAGCAACCGCCGATTTCTGCTGAAGGCTTCAGCAGTCAGGCATTTAATCCGCACTTCGCTCATACGGTTCGCAGCACGGAAACAAAAACGTGTACCGACTGCCATCTTTCTTCCAAGAATGACAATAACGCCTGGATGGCACAGCTTCTTCTGCAAGGAACGAACATGGTCAACTTTCTTGGGAAGTATGCATACGTTGCGACCGGAGAAGATGGTTTCGAAGCAATCGCTGTTACGGAAACAGACGAGCCACAGGCTGTCATTGGAAGTTATCTCCAATCCTTGGCATATCCTGACTACTATAACCAGCATCTGGCGAACAATAAAGAACTGAATGTTGCCTATGAACATGGCGGAACTGAAGTACTTAGTCTGCAGGCGCGTGGTGAATACTTGTACACTGCAAATGGCGCGGATGGATTCCGTGTCTATGACATCGCAAACATTGATAACAAAGGATTTTCCGAACGGATTGTAACGGCGCCGGTTTCAGCCTTCGGTCAGGATGCGCACGTGAAAACGACGTACGCAACGGCGGTCGCGTTGCCAACGACAATGCCGATTGACACCCGCCGTATTCATCGTCCGGAAAACCAGGAGCAACCGATCCATCCACTTTATAGCTACGCGTTCATCACAGACAAGTCCGAGGGATTGATTCTTGTTGATGTAATGAATCTGGTCGATGGCGATCCGAGGAATAATTTTCTGGAGCGGGCAATTACGTTCAATCCGGATGGCGTCTTAAATGGCGCGGTGAATCTGACGATAGCGGGAAATTACGCGTACATCTGCTGTGATCGTGGAGTGGTGGTTGTGAATATTCAAGATCCATTGAAGCCGCGCGTCGCGGGAGAAGTAGTAATCAAGAAACCCAAAGCAGTCGCAGTGCAGTTCCGATATGCATTCGTCTGCGATGAGGAAGGCGTGAAGGTGATCGATCTTACCCATCCCGAAGACCCAAAGTTGGTGAAAGAAAGTATGGTGAAGTTGGAGGGAGCAAACGACATCTATCTTGCCCGCACATACGCATATGTTGCTGCAGGCACACAGGGATTGGTGATCATTGATGCTGAGAATCCCGAAGCGATGAAGCTGGAAAAGATTTTTACCGCAGACGGTGTCATCAATGATGCGCAGGGCGTGAAGGTTGCTTCCACCAACGCCAGTGTGTTCGCATACGTGGCCGATGGGAGGAATGGACTGAGGGTTATCCAGCTTACATCACCCGCTGAAACGCCGGCGTATCTCGGTTTTAGTCCCACCCCAACGCCAAAGCTCATCGCAACACACAAGACCGGCGGTCGTGCCCTTGCGATTTCCAAAGGACTTGACCGTGACCGCGCCGTCGATGAAAGTGGCAATCAGGTCAGTGTCTTCGGAAGATTGGGTTCTCGTCCGTTTACGCTG
>JBGPGQ010000226.1:0-5576 GCA_041483995.1 Bacteroidota bacterium | reverse complement strand
GACGCAGATAGAATGTTGGCGCAGGCACGCGAAAAGAAAGCGGATATTTACGCGCCCACGAACTTCGCAAAAGCCATAGAATACTACAACGATGCCGACGAGGCATTCCGAAACGGAAAAAACCTTGAGGATATTCGTGGCAAGTTGAGGGGCACAGCGAGCTATTTATTGAAAGCAATGGATGCATGCAAGCTGGCCGAGGTGACATTCAGTTCTGTTATGGGGGCGCGAACAGATGCAATCAGTGCGTCAGCCCCAAAATCGTCGGGAGAACTTTGGAGAAAGGCCGAAGCACAATTCAAAACTGCAGCGCAGGCATTGGAGGATGGCGATGTGAATGAAGCACGCAAAGAAGCCGGCGGTGCAGAAGCAATCTATCGCACAGCAGAACTCGAAGCAATCAAAGCGAACTACCTCACCCCTGCCCGTCAACTGCTGCAGCGTGCAGATGCCATGGATGCGAAGGACAATGCTCCCCGCACACTCGACAAGGCCAAAACACTCGCAGCAAAAGCAGAGGCTCTCCTGAAACAAAATCGTTATGATACCGATGAAGCCCGGCAACTCGCACAAAATGCAAAGTATGAAGCTGCCCATGCAATCTACCTTCACCAAACAATCATAAGCCTGAAGAAGAGCGATCGGGGGTTTGAGGATGTAATGCTGACAGCGGAAGAGCCACTCCAAAGAATTGCCGGTGCACTCGACGTGAAGGCTGAATTCGATGCAGGCTTTGATGGCCCCTCAAAGGACGTTGTTGCTGCAATTACAACGATGAAAAGCAATTCAAAGCGGGACGCAGAAACGATAAGAGATCAGCAAAGCGAAATACAAAATCTGCGTCAACAAGTTGCTTCGATGGAGGGACGGCTGGGAACTCTCTCAGCAAACGAAAAGCAATTGCAGAATACGCTCACAACACAAAAACAACAGGAAGAAACCATTGCTCAGACTGCGCGGTTATTCACGGAGGAGGAAGGAATCGTTGTTCGGGATGGAAACAATATCATCCTCCGGTTGTGGGGGATGGTGTTCCCCTTTGGAAGGAATACCATCGAGCCACAGTTCTTCGGGCTGTTAACCAAAGTACAGGAAGCCATTAGAAAGTATCCCGGATGCCAGGTGGCAATAGAAGGCCACACCGACTCCCAGGGAACCGATGAATCCAACCAGCGACTTTCAGAAAGCCGTGCCGAGGCCGTTGCAGAATACCTCAAAGCCAATATGGGAGTGGGTGGCGCGCAGATTACGTGGGCGGGCTATGGTGAAAACCGTCCCATCGCCAGCAACGATAATAACGAAGGCCGAACCAAGAACCGCCGGATCGATGTGGTGATTATTCCTGAATGGGCAATAATAGGAAAGTAAAATCATCTCCAATTATCTCTGGATTCCCAATGATAGAAACCATTTCCCAGTTCGAATACCAGTGGTCTCAGGAACTCGAAGCGACACAGAAGGTCTTCAAGCACCTGACTGACAAATCGCTTACGCACGAGTTCTCACCTTCCGTCCGGAATCTCGGTCGACTTGCGTGGCATATTACAATAACAATTCCCGAAATGATGGGACACACAGGTCTGAAGTTCGCTGGACCGGGTGAACACGATCCCATCCCAACATCGGCGAAGACAATTTTTGCGGCGTACAACACCGCGGCAATCTCGCTACTTGAGACCATCAAGTCACAATGGACGGATGCAACGCTCAAACAGGAAGACGAAATGTACGGCCAGAAATGGAAGCGCGGCTACACTCTCACAGCATTGATCTCCCACCAGATCCACCATCGGGGCGAAATGATTGTATTGATGCGGCTCGCTGGACTGAGTGTGCCCGGAATTTACGGCCCAACCCGCGAGGAATGGGCAGCATGGGGAATGCCTGAACCGAAGGTGTAGTCCGGAATTGTGAATCAGAGGAATTTTTTGCTACCTTGAAGCAGCATCTGCTACAACCCTCACCCATCAACTCTCACTGAACGGTGATCTTATGAGAAGATTGAGAAATCTTTTGCTCGCCTTGGCTTTGTTCGTTACCCTCTGTGTTGCGCAGGACGCGACGAAGTTTCAACGCCCTGTTCATACATTCTCCATTGTTGCCCGTGATACTGTCACCGGCGATATGGGAGTTGCAGTACAATCACATTGGTTCTCCGTCGGGTCATTGGTGACATGGGCGGAAGCCGGAGTTGGAGCGGTGGCAACGCAGTCCTTCGTCGATCCCGCCTACGGTCCTCTTGGACTTGACTTGATGCGCGCAGGCAAGACCGCTAACCAGGCACTTGACGGATTGCTCGCCTCTGATCCGGGCAAAGACGTCCGGCAGGTTGCGATGATCGATGCAAAGGGGAACGTCGCAGCTCACACGGGAGCAAAGTGCATACAAGGAGCGGGACATATTGTCGGAAAGAACTATTCCGTGCAGGCAAACCTGATGCTCAACGACAAGATATGGCCGGCAATGGCCACGGCGTTTGAACATGCAACCAGCGACCTTGCCGAACGAATGATGGCAGCCCTCGATGCTGCACAATCCGTGGGCGGCGATATCAGGGGAAGACAGTCCGCAGCGATCCTGATCGTCAAAGGGAAATCAACCGGGCGACCGTGGGCGGACCGAGTAATGGAATTACGTGTGGAAGACTCTCCCGAACCACTCAAGGAATTGCGACGGCTTGTGAACATTAACCGAGCGTACGATCACATGAACAATGGCGATCTTGCGGTTGAGCATAACGACGTTGACGGTGCGCTGAAAGAATACAGCACGGCTGAAACAATGTTCCCTGACAACGTGGAAATGAAATTCTGGCATGCGGTTGCGCTTGTGAACGTCGGACGGGTGGATCAATCTCTCCCGCTCTTCAAGGAAATTTTCGCGCGAGATAATAATTGGGTGACGCTCGTCCCGCGTCTTCCAGCGTCCGGAACACTCACTGCAGATGAAGCGGTTATCAAGAAGATTCTCTCGGTTGCCCCAAAGAAGTGATATGATTGTCTGTATTATCCTAAGAATGTCATTCTGAGACCCGATATTGTTCAGGTCGCCCGCCTGCCGTACTGTATTCGTTGGGGCGGGCAGGAAGAATCTGATCAAAGAGATTCTTCGGTCGCAAGCTCACTCAGAATGACAAAGAAAATCCCATTTCTCTAACTGGGTAATGTCAATCTCCTTTTCCGGAATTCTTGAAATTGATCCGAAGCGATTCGGTTTTGTCCGCACGTTGTCGCACGGGATGAAGTTCCTCGAGACCGATCCGTACGTCCCACCCAAGCTCATTACCCAGTACCGACTGCGGACGGGCTCTCTCATCGAAGGCACAGCCCAATCAACGAAGTCCGGAAAAAGCCCCGAAGTCACATCCATCACCAAAATCAACACGCTTTCTCCCGAAGCTTGGAACAACCTCAAGGAGTTTTCACAGCATGAAGTCGTTTCACCTCACGAAGCTCTCAAGCTTGAAGGAACCGCATCAAACAGGTCGATGCGCATTGTTGACCTCTTCTGCCCGGTGGGCAAGGGTCAGCGTGCATTGATTGTTTCGCCGCCAAAGGCAGGCAAGACAATGCTGATGCAGCAGCTTGCACATGCCATCAGCATCAACAACCCTGAGATCGACCTGCTCGTCCTGCTGATTGACGAACGACCGGAGGAAGTAACCGACATGCGCCGCACAATCAAAGGCGAGGTGTTTGCCAGCTCAAGCGACAGCGAACGCGGGAGCCACGTGCGACTTGCCCAACTTATCCTTGAATACGCCAAGCGGAAAGTGGAGACAGGCAAGAACGCTGTGCTGCTGCTGGACTCTCTCACACGGATGGGACGTGCGTTCAACATCCACCAGAAGAGCAGCGGACGCACAATGTCCGGCGGTGTGGATGCACGGGCGCTGGAAATACCCAAGCGAATCTTTGGCGCGGCGCGCAAGTGCGAAGACGGCGGCTCACTCACGATTATTGCAACCGCACTTGTTGATACCGGCTCCCGGATGGATGAGCTGATCTTCCAGGAGTTCAAAGGCACGGGCAACATGGAGCTTGTGCTCGACCGCGAGCTTGCCAACGAAAGAATTTTCCCGGCGATCAATCTTAATGACTCCGGGACAAGAAGAGAAGAGCTTCTCTTCGGCCCGATGGCGGCGCAGCACCAGGCACTGCGACGAGCTCTTGCCCGCAAAACTCCCCGCGAGGCAATGCTTGCCATGCTGAAGCTTGTTGAGCAGTATCCCACCAATGAGGCGCTGCTGAGTAAGTTTTGAGAAGCAGCCGATGAGGGTCTAGTCTTGATCTGTTAATTTTAACTCGAAATAATATGCAAGAATTCAAGTATGACGTTGCGTTCTCGTTCTTAAAGGAGGATGAGCCGTTTGCTTTTCAGTTGAATCAGCTTCTGAAAGACCGCTACGAAACATTTGTCTACTTTCGCAAGCAGGACCAAGTAGTTGGCAAGGATGGTGAGCAAGAGTTTGCAGAAACATTTGGAAAGGACAGCAGGGTTGTTGTCGTTCTGTTTCGCAACTCGTGGGGTAAGACAACTTGGACGAGAATCGAGGAGACTGCTATTCGTAACCGTGCATACGTTGAGGGCTACGATTTTACCATTTTCATCCCAATGGATAAGGATCCTTCCTTGCCACGATGGTTGCCGAGACCTCAGATTTGGTTTGATCTGAATAGGTACGGCCTTCAAGGAGCCGTCACCGTAGTTGAAGCTCGAATCCGTCAAGCAGGTGGCCAAAACAGACCGGAGTCCGTTCAGGATCAGGCAACTCGACTCAAAGATCAACTCGCCCTAAAGGAAAAGCGTGATAGCTTCTTCGGATCATCGGCAAGATTCGGTGAAGCAAAGCAAGCATTTGAGGAAGTGAAGGGGAGCTTGAATTTGACTGCCGGGGCAATCTCCAACACCCACACAGGACTTTCCATCAAGATTGAACAAGGGATTGATTCCCTAACGTTCAAACTGCTTGGCTTCACTCTATCGGTGTACTATGAAAATGCTATTAGAGACGACAGGCTTCATCACCCACGTCTGTACACTAGGTTCTCAGAAATCGATCGAGATCAATTTAAACACCAACGACAGTTCAACGTGCTCCAGACATATGAATTTGATTTTGACGTGGACCTTTCGGGTGAAAATGGTTGGAGAGAAACCTCTCGAGCAAGGAGGTTCTTCACAAGTGCTTCTCTGGCTGATTTTGCATTCAAGAACCTTCTTGAGATAGTGTCAGCATTTATCGCCAAAACTACGCCCTAACAACGTATCACCACCAAACCAGAGCTCTCGCAAAAGTATGCCCATTGACAACCGAGATCAAGATATTAGGCCCCGGCGACACATCAGTGCTTGCGAACGTCGCGCCCGGAGTCTTTGACAATCAAATACAGGATCGCTGGAGCTCGGAGTTTCTGAACGACCCGCGCCACCATCTGGCGGTCGCCATGGAGGAAGACCTGGTTGTGGGTTTCGCCTCCGCAGTACACTACATTCACCCGGATAAACCGCCCGAGCTCTGGATCAACGAGATAGGCGTGGCACCCACCCATCAGAATACCGGGTTGGGGAAGAAG
>JBGPGQ010000225.1:0-5576 GCA_041483995.1 Bacteroidota bacterium | reverse complement strand
TGGAGAGGTGGGTGAGTGGCTGAAACCAGCGGTTTGCTAAACCGCCGTACGGGGTAAACCTGTACCGAGAGTTCGAATCTCTCCCTCTCCGCTGTATCCCCCGCGACCCATACAACACATCTCGTCACAGTGATAAGCTGACCCCGAAACCGCAAGCTGTGTGGGTGGACTTTCGAACTGAGCTTTGCAATTCCGACAGTCACCCTGACTGACGTTCAAACCCACGGAGTAGGTCAGACACCTGTGGTGAGCGTAGCCGAACCATTCCTGTCTGACCATAAAATGAATCGTCATCCCACATCAACTCATTCTCCCCTTTTTTAAGGGGAGAATAAAAGAGGGGTCTCATACTATCGAGTGGGATGACTACTTTGGGCACAACCTCACGAAACGACTCAATCATGCCTTAATTTCTCTCCTCAAAAAAGAACATCATTCACTGACCCCGGAATCGCAGGCTGTGTGCTGGGGATAAGCCAATTGTAGCTTTGCGATTGCGGTCTCCTCGAATTCATCTTGACCGCAATCGCATTGTACAAGAGGTCGCACCAACAACGGTGTGCGTTGCGATTCCGAAAGTTTTCTTTGCTACTTTCTTTTCAAAAAGAAAGTAAGAAGAAGGAACTGCGTTGATCAGAGTGACTTCGACTGTGAAAAGCGAAACTAAGCCACTACCACAAGACGTCAGCTCTTCAGCTCAAAGCTGAATATACTCCCCTTCCCCACTTCGCTGTAGACATCGGCCACACTCCCATGCGCTTCGATAATGTGCTTTACAATTGCAAGCCCAAGCCCCGTGCCACCGGCATCCCGTGAACGCTCCTTGTCAACCCTGTAGAAGCGCTCGAAAATCCTTGAGAGATGTTCCTTGGGGATTCCCACGCCTGTATCCTCGACTGAGATTTTCGCCTTGCCATCCACCTGTTCGTACGAGACCACAACCCGGCCATTGGGCTGGTTGTACTTCACTGCATTATCGATAAGATTTACCATCACTTGCTTCAATCGTTCCTTGTCGCCCAATACATCGAGGGGAGCCTGCTCGGAAACCAGCGCGAGTGTGATATTCCTCTGACTCGCCACCTGCTCCATTTCGGAGACAACTTGCTCAAGGAACTCCCGAACGGAAAAATATCGGAAGCTCATCTTCATCTCACCCGATTCAATCTGGGAAATATTAATCAAGTCACTAAGAAGAGCATTCAATCGGGAAGCATGGGAATATGCCTTTTCGAGAAAATGACGGTTCACGTTGGGATCATCTATGGCCCCATCCAGGAGTGTTTCAAGAAAACCCTGGAGCGAGAAAAGCGGCGTGCGAAGCTCGTGGGAAACATTACCCAGAAACTCACTACGGACTTGTTCCAGCTTTTTCAGTTGAATGATGTCTGCCTTAAGCTTGTCGACCAACTCATTCACGGCCTTTGCCACTCTGCCGACTTCATCCTCGGACTGTGTATCGATATGTTTGTCCAGATTCCCGGAACGAATTTCTTCAACACTTCTTGCAATATCGACCATAGGCTTGGAGATTCTTCTGGAGATGAAAATGGAAACGCCAAAGACAAGTACCAGGACGATAACCCCGGCAACGAGAATTTTCAGACGAATCTCATCGACAACCTCCTGAAGTTCTTCGAGGTGAATGCTGAGTCGGATGAACTTGACTTCTCCCAAAGTCCCCGCAGAGCCATGCCCGTGCAACTCCTTCGCAACATACATGAAGTCTTTCCCGATTGTCGCACTATGTCGGGAATTAACGCCAATCCCTTTTTGCAGGGCTTCCTGTACTTCCGGCCTTTGTAAATGGTTCTCCACCTGTGGGAGATTGCCGAGCGGCACGTCGGAATCATCAATGACCAATCCGGATGCGGATATCAGGGTAATACGAATGCCACCGGCGCGGGCCAACATCCTGAGGTTGGTGTCAATGTCGGTAAAAGACGAATCATGTTGAAGTGAAAGCAACACCATATCGGCCTGTGTACTTAGCTGATCCACAAGGCGATTCTTAAAATACGCCTCAACTTCAATACTTGAGATAACGCCAACGCTCACCACAACGATAACGGCAAGCAGAAGATATGTCAGTGTAATTCTTGACTGGATTTTGCGCATTGTCATGCTTTGAACCTGTAGCCGACACCCTTTACGGTTTCAATGTAGTCTCCATGTGAGCCTAACTTTTCTCGAATTTTCCTGATATGAACGTCCACTGTTCGATCCACCACAACCACATGTTCCCCCCACACTGCTCTCAGCAGCCGCTCTCGTGAAATTACCTGGCCTCGATGTTTTGCAAGATAGACAAGCGTCTCGAATTCTTTTCTGGGGAGAATGATCCCCTCCCTGCCAAGAGTGACTGTGTAGTTTTGCACGTTGATTTCCAGGCGTTCTATGCGTATGATCTCGGCAGGCTTTTCGGCCCCGGCATGACCGGGTTCCGTTCTTCGCAACACAGTTCTGATGCGCGCAAGCAGTTTCCTGATGCTGATCGGTTTAACGATGTAATCGTCTGCTCCAAGTTCGAGTCCCAGAACTTCATCGATTTCCGAACCCCTCGCGCTGAGAAACAAAACTGGAATGGACGATGTCTTTTCCTGCCGCTTGAGTTGTTTGCACAGCTCCCAACCGTCCATTTCCGGCATCATTACATCAAGGACAATGAGATCCGGATTCTTTTGTGCTTGTTCAAGGGCGCGTTTTCCATTCTGCGCCGTAAGCACACCATAGCCTTCCTTCTCAAGGTTGTATTGAAGCATTTCGATGATATCTTTTTCATCGTCGACAATCAGAATTTTCTGTGACATTGTATTCTTATGAGAGAATGATGAGTCTTTTCCACTGGGCTAATATACCAAGTCAGCTGAAGAAAGCAAAACCTTGACAACGCGTAGGACGAATCTTATTCGCATACAAAATCTCGAGCTACCTCCCCTCCTTCTTCAAGGAGGGGAGAAAGGGGTGGTTACCCTACAGAAGCACGTGTGTGGGGCGAATCTCATTCGTCCGCCGTCATTCTGAACGAAGTGAAGAATCTGCTTCACCATTCGGATACAAAATCCCGAACTACCTCCCCTCTTTGAATTGATATTACCTTCTATTTTTGTTATTGTGCGTGAGAACTTTTGGTCTGAACTGTCTGTTGTTCCGAAAACTAACCGATGCCTTCCACAAACGACTTGCAAAACCAGGCCAACAAAGAGGATCTCATCGCTGAGTTGGTTGATTTCTTCCTCGCATCAAATATGACTGTGGAAGGTGCGCAGTTGAGCACATACAAGCCACCACCCGCGATCATCAACAACGGATTTGGCGATTCCCGGCCCCGATACCCCCACGTGGTCGGATTGGACAGTGCTCATCAGCGCATTGCCTTTGGTCTGGTGCGGCCTGACAGGGAAAGTTTGGATAGTGAGGATTCTCTAACGGAGTATAACGTGTTTCTGGATCATAACGCGGAAAAAGGATCTGCTGCATCAATCGTCTATGTGCTGCTCCCCCCTTCTCTCCTTCATGAGTTCACAGGACTCATTACACACTATGTGCACAGGGACTACTGGCATCGTATCTTGCCGGTGAGTTCCCGACGTATTGCATAGATTTGTCTTGGTGCTTGATATTCTACCGGGGAAAATCCGTTGTAAGCTTAAAGCGGAGAACTCTTCCAGGCTGACCGACAGGAGCATCCAACACATAGAGAACCTTCTCGAAAAACGTAAGCCCGGTAGGCCGAGTCATGGACCCGCCTGATCGCGTGAGACCGAACGATTCACTCTTCAGTTTTCCCCTGTTATTGAACTTGAAGACACTGTCCAATTGTGCGTCGGCAACAAAAATATCCCTGCGTGCTTTATCAATTGTCACAGCTTCCGGCTGGATGTACCGGTACGGTCTGATGAAATCGACATTTCGATCCTCCACTAAGCCCGGGTCATATTTCAATTTCCATCCATCAAATTCTGAGCTGAGTTCATACACCATCCAGACAGCTGCGTAAGTAACCCCTTCTGATGATTGAGTGAGGACAAAGTCCCGAAGTCCGGGGAAGGAGGCAATCGCAGTCGGTTTGTTGACATTCAGTATTGAGTTTCCCGCACTCATTGAGAATGCCGGGATCGGTGTTACGAACACATCGTGGTTGCTGAACAACATTATGGCGGCATCGGGGTCAACAAAACTGCTATTGTCCGGTCCTGTCCGTACCACCAGATAATCGTTGTTTTCAAGAACGGTAATACCCGGGAACCGCCGATCAGGATGGGCGCTCTCCGTCCAGACTGTATCAATTGGAGCCGTGTCAAGAACGTGTTGGGCTTCGAAGAGATGTATTCTGAAAACTGCTGCAACGTTGCGGAATGGTGCAGCGGTATCTCCGGTTGCAACTTCGATCGTGCCGCCGACGAGCAGATCGAGCCGCGTATCCTGGGCAAGTGAAATGGGCTTCAGTATCCTTCTGGAGCTTAAGAGTTGTCCGGCTCTGTTCATCATTACTACACGGTCGCCGTCCGTATCGGCAACATAAAGCAACTGATCGTTGCCAATGAGCACGTCTTGGGGGTTCGTGAAACTGCCAAGCGGTGGATAGACCTGAATGTACGATGTGTCAAGTGTACTGGCATAGTTGGGCTCGGGAAGGTTGGGACGATCCTCGCAGCCAGCAACGAATACCATGCAGATTGCCAAGACAACACCTGTGCTTGCAACAATCGTCTTCGCTGATTTCATAAGGAAAGATGAAATGTACTCGTCCATAGACAATCAATATGTAAACGAAAGTGAAATTCTATGTACAGAACCCAACCTATTGAAGCTTGCAAACGCGTAGTCGGCATTTACCTTCGTGATGCCCAATTCCACATGCACGCCGGCGCCAAGAGTGAAGGCCTCTTCCCCGGTCGCATCTGCTGCATAGAGTGGCTGGCCGATGGTGCGCTTTTCTCCTGCACGGACAAAGAACGTATTTTGCCAACCATACTCTGCCCCAAGACGGAAATGCTCCGAGTTGTCATTTGGGTGATTCAACTGAAGGGAAGTCGTAAGCTTCTGGTCATCTGATACTATCGGGTCAAGAGCAAAGCCGAGCTTAAACACCGTCGGCAGCGAAAATGATTGGAAAGAATTCGTCGTCAACCCGCTGAACATCGTAACCGTGCCTTTGGGCTGAACGTCGGATCCAAAATTCGAGATAACAACCGCGAAGCGTGCCGTACCAAGGCCTGTCCAATAGTATGTTCCCAGGTCAACCATAACGGATCTCATCTTAAGCACATCGAGTGTTTCTTCGACGTACCGCACCGTCGCTCCAAACGAAAACTGGTCCGTCATCCGCTTCGCGTACGAAACCCCAACGGCAATATCCCCGAATGAAAAATATCGCCCGGTGCCGAACGGCTGGGCTTCGGTTGTGACCTCCATATCCTCCATGTGCAATGAAGAAAACGATATACCCAGGGCGTCCTCCGAAGTGAGATGATACACCATTCCAAAAAAATCATGCTTGATATCAACGACATATTCCGTGTGAGAGGCAATCGCCTGGTTGTCATCAAACTGGGCAAGTCCGGCAGGGTTCC
>JBGPGQ010000224.1:0-5584 GCA_041483995.1 Bacteroidota bacterium | reverse complement strand
TACTTTCTTTTCAAAAAGAAAGTAAAAGATGAGAATTTAGCCAGGCGTACTGTTCAACGAAGCCGGCATTTCAGTCTTGATAAGCTTCTCCGGGGAAACCGCTCTAAGTAAATAGGGACAAACTGCTATGCCCGTGCCGGCAACACTTCACTCTTGCGGAGAATAGCGGCACACAGCAACGCGATGATGAGTCCGACGGGAAAGATCTCCATGGACGTCATCGCTGCCCGGATGAGCGGATTCTTGTACATCTCCTTCCAGTACTCCAAATCTGCAACCTGCTTTGCCAGTGTCTCGCCTTCCACACCCTTGGCCTTCAGCTTTTCAATCTGCGATGCCGTGTAACGTTCCATGAAATCATCGTGTGACACTGCGAGATAGACCTCCCACCCGGCAACGTACACAACCGAAGCGACCAGCGTAATCAGCAGTCCGACGAGGAACGCCGTCTTGAACTTGATGACGCCGCCGAGCGTGTTGTCCCGGTACGACTTGACGCCGAAGAACATTGCCGAGAGGGCAACGACCATGACGAGATAGCCAAGCCATAGGCTGTGAGTATCCCACACTGCTATTGTGCCGCAGATTGTGACAATAATGATTGCCCCTGAGAGAATCCCGTAAACAAGAACGGTCTTGCGCATATGAACTCCTATGGTGTTGGTAACAGTTTGAATTCAGACTCAATGTAACAACAGGATGAGCCGGGGGCATCACTCCAAAGTATGATTCACGCCGGATTCATACCAAAGAGCTACCACTTTTCGGAATGAGGTGAAGCGAACGGGCCTTCTCAACGGCCTGTGTCCGGCGGCTGACATCGAGCTTGAAGAGGATGTGCGAAACGTGGCTCTTCACCGTGTGCAGAGAAAGGAACAATTGACGAGCAATCTCTTCGTTCGAGTGTCCGGCTGACATAAGGGCGAGCACTTCGATTTCCCGGGCGGTAATCCCCAGATGGTCGCGGGCGCTCTCATTCATAACGAACTGCTCCACGGGCCCCCGCTTCTTTCGCACCAGCCTCGACCCCATCCATACTCCCAGAGCGGTAAACACGATCGTAACCACGCCCACGTAGAACTCCACGGATAATTCCCGTAACAGGAATTTGAATTTGATGAGCGCAAGCAGGTATGACAGCCCCGCAAGGAATAAGCCATAGAGAACGACGGTTTTTGTGAGGGCGATTTTCACGGATACTCAGGCATATAAAGACGTGAGTCTTGTGCGGATAAGTTCGTCGGCCTTTTTCCAATCAATCTCTTCCGGACTCGTGATGGATGAGCCGAGTTCATCAAGAATCTTGTCCTGCAACTTTCCACGTGACAGCGCGACAGAATACGGAATGCGGTGAAATGTCACCATCGAATACTTCGGGATGAATGTATTTGGGAAACGTTGTTGCAGTGCTGACTCCATTTTCTTTTTGAACTGGAACTTCGGCTGTGCGACCAAATCCCGCATCTCCACAAAATTCTCAACCGCAAGATCGGCAATCGCATCAGCATTCACTTTCCTCAACCGCTCAAACTCGCCAAACACCCCCTCCCAAGTCCCGGTCTCCGGTCCACCGCTTCCTGTCTCCTTTTGCAGAATTTCATCGAGTGTTGTGCAATCTTCAAACGCACAGTTCATCCCCTGTCCGAAGAATGGAACAATTGCATGAGCAGCGTCTCCCAAGAGAAGAACCTTGCCATCAACATACCAGGGACTGCAATTGACGGTTACCATGGAGCCGGTGGGATTTGAAAAGAAGTCCTTCACTAAATCCGGCATCAATGCAACCGCATCCGGGAACTGCTGGGTGAAAAATTCTCGAACGCTTTCTTTCGTGTTCAGGCTCTCAAAGCTGGGTTCCCCCTTGAACGGAAAGAAGAATGTACAAGTAAAGCTTCCGTCAAGATTGGGGAGGGCAATTAGCATGTATGTCTTGCGTGGCCAGATGTGCAGCGCGTTCTTTTCAAGAAGGAATTGGCCGTGAGGCCCCGGAGGTATCACGAGTTCTTTATATCCATATTCAAGGTACGATTGCTCGACACGACACATGTCTGTCCGTTGCATTTCCGAACGAAGAGCGGATGATGAGCCGTCCGTAGCGATCACCACATCAGTGTGAACGGCTGAGTCCTTACCCGTGGATTCATTATGCAACTGCAACTCGTCCGATTCGAAGTTCATCCCGGTGCATTTTTCGGTGAAGTGGAATGTCACTCCGGGGATGCGCTCCGCGGCGTCCATCAAGGCGATGTTTAAGTGTGCACGCGACGTCGCATAAATAACTTCAGAATCATCCTTGCCATAGCGCTGGAGGGTGAGCGCCCCGGTTACAGGGTGTATCATTCTTCACTTCATCGGTATGGCGATCTTCATGATGTTTTCGTGAATGCCGACATCCTTGAGCGCATGGATGCCGCGTGTAGAAAGGGCAAGGTTGATTGACCGTCCGCCGTCGATCTGTACTTTGCGCATATCAGGTCGACGTTCGTAAACGTCAACGCTGAATCCACGCTTCGCCAGGTAGATCGAGAGTAACGAGCCCGCGAGACCCGCTCCCACCATTGTGATCTTTTTCCTACTCAAATCTTGTGACTCCCGATCTCATTGTCCAAAATTGCGAGCTACTTCGACATGTTGAGTATTTCGGCAAAGATTTCTACAAATCGGTACACATCCTGAAAACTATTGTAGAGCGGGACAGGAGCAACGCGTATCACGTCAGGGTCCCGCCAGTCACACACTACGCCGCGGTCCGCAAGCATTTTGAAAATTGTCTTTCCGTTGCCAGACACCACAAGTGAGAGCTGACACCCTCGCTGGGAAACATCTCTCGGCGTGATGATCTGAACGTGACGACTGAGTTTTTGGTCGATCAGATATTCAAGGTAACCTGTAAGCACCTTGCTTTTTTCTCGAAGTTGTTCCATTCCAACATTATCAAAAATCTCCATCGAGGCTCGGACTGCAGCCATCGAGAGAATCGGCGGATTGCTCAACTGCCATCCTTCGGCGCCGGGGATTGCTTCAAAATCAGGGCCCATAAGAAAACGAGTTTGCTTATTCTGTCCCCACCAGCCTGAGAAACGGGGAAGTAAACGGTCGTTACCATGTCGTTCATGCACAAAGCATCCGGCAAGACTTCCCGGACCCGAGTTGAGATACTTGTACGAACACCAGACCGCGAAATCGACATCCCAGTCGTGGAGTCTGAGAGGAATGTTGCCGGCCGCGTGGGCAAGGTCGAACCCGACAACGCATCCATGTTTGTGTCCTGCGCGCGTGATGCGTTCCATATCGAATGCCTGACCGGAATAATAGTTCACTCCGCCAAGCATGATCAGGGCAATGGTACTGCCTTCTGTCCCGATCGTTTTTTCTATGTCTTCCGCCCGAAGAGAGACCTCTCCTTTTCTCGGGGTCAATTCAAGGAGGGATTGGTCAGGATCCAATCCATGGAATTTGATTTGCGATTTGACTGCGTATTGATCGGAAGGGAAAGCACTCGATTCGATAACAATCTTGTGTCTGGTTGAAGTGGGGCGATAAAACGAAACCAACATCAGATGAAGATTCGTCGTCAGTGTATTCATCACTACCACTTCCGACGGCTTTGCACCGACAAGACGGGCAGTTTGTCCCGTCAGAAGCTCATGGTACGGCATCCAGGGATTCTTCGCGCGGAAATGTCCTTCAACGCCAAGCATTTCCCAGTCCTTGAGTTCCTGTTCAATGTATGATCGCACAGAAATGGGTTGAAGTCCGAGCGAGTTGCCACACAGATAGATAACCTCTGAGCCATTGCTATGTTTGGGAATATGGAAACGAGAGTGGTAATGCCCCAGCGAATCGTGGGTGTCAAGTTCAAGAGGGAATTGTCTGTCAGTCTTAAAGGTCATAAGTTTACAACCCCATGAATTCCACAAACTCTACAGGTCTTCAATGTCCGGTATGTTCGTAAAGGCAATCCTTGTTGGTGCTGCTCTCTCAACAAGCTGCAGATCGCTGAAATGGATCATGTTGTGGCCGAACTTGCTGTTTAGCTTGTCCATTGCCTTGGCAAGGCTTGTACGCTTTACCTCGTCGAACAGGGCAAAGTTGTGCAACGTGTCAGGCACGAGATCGGAGAGTGTTACACCGACGGCAAGAGGTTTGCCCTGTGGAACTTCTTTCCAGAGCGACTGCAGTGCCTCCAGAAGAGTGAGCGTATCCTGGCATTCGACAAACCGCACGTGAGCATCCCATGTTGACTTGTTCATAAACCTGACATACAAGGAGAGACTCGCCGTCCAATAGTTCATTCGTCGCAAACGAGCAGCCGCTTTGTGGACGAGTTTTTGAGCAACGGTATGGGATAGTTCTCTTGTCCGCATTTCCGGGGGCAGTACGTGCGAGTGTCCCACAGTGCGGCGATGCGTTTCCAGGTAATCACTGTCATCGCCGCGCAGCCAATGCCAGAATCGTTGACCAACCACGCCGCCCCAGATTTTTCGCATCTCTGAGACCGAACAATCGAGAAGTTGCTTTGCCGTGTGAATGGAATGCTCTTCCATCCGTTTCTCCATGTTTCGTCCGATGCCTGGGAAGTCTCTCGGCTTCAACGAATAGAGAATGGTGGGCAAGTCTTCGTCTCGAATAACGGTCAACCCGTCTGGTTTTTGCATATCGCTTGCGACCTTTGCCAGGAAACGATTGGGAGCAATGCCAATTGAGCATCGCAACGTCGATCCGACCTTCTCCTGAATTGTCTTCTTGATCTTGCCGGAAAGCGCAACAGCCTTCTCGACGGTTCGTTCGCTTCCCATCAAATGACAGGCCATTTCGTCGATGGACATGACAGCAGTAACGGGGATGCAGGATTCCACCGCCTCAACAATCTTTTTGTGATACTCAATGTATGTGCCATGCCGTGCTTCCACGAGCATGATGTTTGGACAGAGCCTCTTCGCGTCAGCAACGATGGTTCCAGTCTTCACGCCGAACGCCTTGGCTTCGTAGCTCGCAGCAATACAGCAAGTTGTATCTGCCATCATGGGCACTACGCCCACCGGCTTGCTGCGCAATTCCGGACGCAGCTCCTGTTCGACCGAAGCGAAATATGAATTCAGATCCAACAACAACCATTGTAACATGTCAATATCCCCAAAGCTCGACCAACTCCACTCTCTATGAACTCTACAAACTTTTCTTCCCTAGCCACTCCAGTGCCGTTCCGCTTAACAACCGTTGCTTTGTTTTTTCGTTGAGGCCGTTCATCGATGCAATCAGTTTTCCCGGCTCTGCTTCACCCAACGGAAATGGATAATCGGAACCCAGCGCGATCTTCTCGGCACCAACAAGATCGATCAAATATTTCAACATCACCGGATCGTGGATGAGTGAATCGAGATAGAACTTTCCGAGGTATGAACGCGGGTTCACCTTGTTCTCGGATGCGCACAGATCCGGACGGACGTTGAAACCGTGCTCGATTCTTCCGATTGTTGCAGGGAATGCGCCGCCACCATGCGCAAATGCGACATGGAGTTTTGGCAATCGCTCAAACACGCCACCAAAGATCATCGAACAAATTGCCAGCGACATTTCCGCG
>JBGPGQ010000223.1:0-5584 GCA_041483995.1 Bacteroidota bacterium | reverse complement strand
TACCTGCAATTGGAAGCACTTCGACTTCCTTGTTTCGTACGCGAACAAGAACTTCGGGTGATGAACCGATGAGTTTTGATTCTCCATAGTCGAGGTAGAACAAATAGGGAGAAGGGTTGATAACCCTGAGCGCACGGTAGACGGAAAAAGGATCACCGGAAAACGGAATCTGGGTGGATCGGGAGAGCACAACCTGAAAGATATCTCCATCCACTATATGTTGTTTGGCCCGCTCAACCGCTTGAATGAATGAATGCTCGTCTGAACCACTCTTGGCGCGGGAAAGATCGCATTCAAACGTATGCGTCACATTGGTTGATTTCCGCAATCGCAACTCCATCGTTTCCAACCTTTGCTTTCCTTTTTCATACTGCTGGCGCAAAGGCTCACGCGGGTTTACAAAAATGTTATGAACGATCGTTACCAGCTGGCAAAAATGGTCGAATTGGATTATTGTTGGAAACAGACAGAACATTGCGTCATATTGGTTGGGAGACTTATTCGGATGTAAGGGGATGTCTTCAAGCAACCTCACACAATCGTATCCCAAATATCCGACAAAGCCCCCGGCAAAACCATCGACCTCACAAACTCCACCCTGCCTAAACTGCGAAGCGATATCCTTAAGCAGATCGAAAATGCTCTCTTGCCTTGCGGAGTTGTTCAATCCATCTGAAATCTCAACGGTTTTCCCTTTCGCTTTAAGAATCATTGTTGGATCAACGCCAACAAATGAATGACGGCCCAACTTCTCATTCGGTTCGACACTCTCAAAGAGAAACGATGGCGACTCCGATTCACGCAACGTGAAGTATGCGGAAACAGGTGTTAGAGTGTCGGCAAGCATTGTCTGTGCAATCGGCACCACGTTGAAACTTCTTGCCAAATGTTCGAATTCTTCAAAGGTCAGCATAGCATGCGGTGAGAATTTAGAAATAAAAAACCCTTCCGGGCATTCAGGAAGGGTCTAAGAAAAAATCTTACGCAGCACTTTATCCGTTCACTGGAGCACCAAGTACACAAAGGAAAACGAACGCCACCAATGCCAGCGTACTTTTCGAGTTTCCATATGTCGGCTAAAGTTGTTCATGCGTTAAGGATAAGATACAACCGGAAAAGAAGGTAGTCAAGCGAAATCTTTCTGCGGAGAGGGAGGGATTCGAACCCTCGATAGCCTTACGACTATACTAGTTTTCGAGACTAGCGCCTTCAACCACTCGGCCACCTCTCCGATAATTGATCTGTCTCATTTCACGAAGTAAACAGAAGGTTGTCACCAAAGACAAGATGAAGGGGCTCATTCTTAAATGCGTTGAAATATACAAAACACCGGCTGGTAATGCAATCCGTGATGAGCACTGTACAAACTCTGCCATTGATCAACTCAACAAATGATTGAACACGTCTAAGACCAGTCTCTTACACCTATGAATTAACAGAGCAGGGCAAATTCTCATCGGTAAACTTTTTCCAAACCAAGTTCTGAACAAATCTTTATCGGAAAATGTCTGGCAGATTCGCAAGGTTCACACGAATCATGAGCCTGGATGAGAAAATGTAACATTTACCTATGGTGAGTATTAATTACTTGCATCAACCCCGACGTGAGATGTGTGTTCGCTTTTTTTACTAATGTCTCGAACGCTGATAATAAAGAGATGCTCAGCCAAAATGATCCACTTTGCAGTTTTTTGTTCGAAGCTTTGACGAAATCAAATTGTCATTTTGCGAAATACTTACGGGTTCAGAAGAAGTTTGGCCTCTCGTTTGCCCTTAATGCGTCGACGAATTTGAACTATCCCCTTTCTTTAAAAGGAGTAAAACTAGTGACGAAAATGCTCAGCCTTGTTTTGCCTGGTCGGATTTTGCGCTACAATTCTCAGGCGATTCGGACATTATGCTTCTCATGTCTGTGTTGGATGTTCCTGGCAGATGCAACTGTTCTCGCGCAAGCCAGTTTTGATAGCAAAGCTAGCGGCGCATGGAATTCTGCTGCAAGCTGGCAGTTGATGTCCGGTACTGACGCCGATGGTATTCCTGATGCCAACGACAATGCCACTATCAAGTCCGGTCATGTGATCACAACCGGAAACGCAAGCAGAGATTGCGCAAATCTCATTGTTGATGCCGGTGGAACTCTTTCCATTAATGGAACGAACAATGCACGCATCAATGCCAACCCGGGGTCGGCTACGATTAACGGGATTGTCATCATGAGCAGCACAGGCATCCTCACGGAAAACGGGACAGGTACTCGTACGCTCATTATTGGTGCGGGAGGAAAACTCACAGTAAGTGGAACCACCAACCCGTCCTTTGATATTTACAATTTTGATTTAGCAAGCACGGTTGAATATATGAATGCAGGAAACCAAAACGTAATATCCGGAATTGTGTATGGTAACCTCACCCTTGGGGGTGGAGGTACGAAAACCGTGGCCCCATTACCGGCCGATACATCACTGACTACAAATGGAAAAGTCACAATCGACAGCGGAGTGACTTTCGACTGTTCAACAAATATTCTGAGAGCAAATTTCAATGGAGATGTTTTGATAAATGGCACGCTTGACGCGTCGGTCGGCATAGTAATCGTAGTCATGAAGGGTGCAACCTGGACAAACAATGGAGTGCACCGTTGCAGTACTACGCCTGGCTTCGGTTACCAGCCAACCACAACGTTTCAAAACACTCAAATAACCGGAACAACCACAACACAAAAGTTTTATGATGTGGTAATCGATGGAACATCAAATGCTATGGTAAGTATTGATTCCGCACGCAACATCAACATAGCACCCGGTGCAACACTCAGTAACAGTGCCGGCGTTACACATAAACTTACAGGAAATTGGACCAACAGCGGAACCTACAACTGCGGAAGCAGCACAGTGTCCCTTATTGGCGCTACCGCACAGTCAATAACAGGTTCATCATTCTGTAATCTCGTTGTGAACAATCCAGCGGGAGTGACGTTCACCGGAAATGTGAATATCTCTTCAGGCGGGTCACTCACAATGACCAGTGGCAACATCAATACCGGCACGAATACACTCGCAATCAATTCGACAGATACTGCCGCACTGGCGTTGGGCTCAAACAAAATCTTTGGCACGATAACTCGGTCGATCGCACCAGGATCAATCGGTACGTACAGATTCTTTTCTGCAAACGCATTCGTCACTCCAAACGGGGTCAACACCCCAAGCACAATTACTGCGACCGCATTTCCAAGTACAAATCCGCCCAACCTCGGACCTAATGCAGATACAAATAAGACCGCAAAACGATACTACACAATTTCGGCTTCGGGGGCAGGCTCTGGGTTTTCGTACACAATGCGCCTTCCATACGAGCAAACAGAAGTACGTGGAACCGAGGCGAACTATGTATTGTGGAAAAACAGCGGTGCCGGTTGGTCCAACACGGGTTCTGCAACCGTCGACATAACAAACAACTATGTGGAAAAAACTGGGCTCAGTAGCTTTTCCAACTGGGCAATCGCGGAGGCTAGTTCAGCACTTCCAATCCAACTCTCCTATTTCAACGTTGCCGTTGCCCCAAATTCAAACAACGTTCATCTTACATGGGGAACGTTGACGGAAACAAATAATTTTGGTTTCTATGTTCAACAAAGCACTAGTAACCAAAGCTCATTTGCGGACGTTCCTAACAGCTTCATCGCAGGACATGGGACTACTCTAGTTCCACACAACTATGATTGGGTTCATCAGAATGTTCCCGCTGGCACCTACTACTACAGGGTGCGCCAAATCGATCTTGACGGTACAGTTCACTTCACCGACGCGATCGAGGTCATTGTTGACGTGGTTTCAGGAATAAATGAACAACCTGTTCCGGTGGCATTTGCCCTCTCACAGAACTACCCGAATCCTTTCAACCCTTCTACAAAAATTCAATTCACGGTGGAGAATAGAGGATTCACGACGCTTACTGTGTTCAATTTGATCGGTGAAAGAATCGTAGCTCTGTATTCAGATTACGCGGAGCCTGGACAAGTTTATTCATTGGATTTCAATGCGTCAAACCTGACCAATGGTGTCTATTTCTATAAACTAGTGAACAATAACAAATCGTCTCTGAAGAAAATGATACTCTTGAAATAACATATACCGATCATAAGTCCTCAACTCGGGCCCTTGTCGGGCCCTTTTTTATGTTTTCGCCAGACAGGTAAAACGCTACCTTCAAGAAATTTGATGTTATGTGCCTCAAACGACAGTTTTGTGCTCGTTGTTCACTTATCTTTAGAACAGATTCTAATCTGCCGCGATATTCCCCCATTGATCGGACTCCTCTTCAAGTTACAAATACACTCATTCTGGAGTACAAGATGGGAGATTACTTCAAAATTTTGAATTCTTCCGATCCCTTGTTCCATTCGCTGGTTGTCTCGAAATTGAGGGAACTTGAAGAAAGGGAAGCTATGACAGGTCTCTCAATCGCAGATTTCACTGAACAAGACGAGCTGGAAATTCTGCGTGCTTACTGTTCGACATTATACAAAGAGTATCGTACTCTGCGGACTATCCTCTTGGAAAACATGCAAGTCAGCAGTAAAACAGTTGGAATGAAACACAGCTCAAACTGAGAGTATCCAACTCAACATCCGATGTTGTTTCTTTTGTGCCTTTTCACTATAATTTGAGTGTACCAATCGTCATAGCCTTCTAACACCCGCATATCGGTTTTTCGCTTTTCTACGTTTATTTTACGGAATTGGGCATTTTTACCTCCTAATACTTGCTGTTGTTTTTTCCATGATCCATGGATTAGCAATAGCACAGACCTTCGATACGCTTCGCATCGCGTCGTATAACACCCTTAACTACCCCGGTAGTAGCTCTGCAACTCGAAATCCCAATTTCAGAAGAATCATCAATGGCATACAGCCCGACTTACTTGTTGTACAGGAGATGCACAGCTCAGCAGGTATGGCAGAATTTCTCAATCAAGTAATGAACTACTACAGTCCGGGCCTGTATGATACCGTACAATTCCACAAGGGAGGTCCAACCGATGATTCGCAAAGCGGCCTTTTTTATCGCCACGGCATATGGACATTCATTAGCGCCTCATATATCCCAACTGCTCTGCGTGATATTGCGGAGTATGTGATAAAGCCTGTAAACTTCACTGATACTGTCCGCATTTGTTCGGTGCATCTCAAAGCAAGCACCGGTTTCGAAACTGCCCGGGATTCCGAAGCAACAATATTGAGAAACCATCTCAATTCGCTGCCTGCAGGCACGAACTTCATGATTGTCGGAGACTACAACATCTACCGTAGTACTGAGCCAGCGTTTCAAACACTCACAGGAAGTCAAGTAAATAACAATGGGCGAGCAAAGGACCCGCTCAATCTCATTGGTATATGGAACAACAATCCAACATTTGCTCCATACCATACCCAATCGACCCACCTTGTCGCGATCGGCGGCTTTGCAAGTGGTGGATTGGACGATCGCTTCGACATGATTCTTACCTCGTATTCAATGGGCGACAATATACTCTCTTCCACATACACACCATACGGAAACGATGGCAACCACCTTAACGACTC
>JBGPGQ010000222.1:0-5613 GCA_041483995.1 Bacteroidota bacterium | reverse complement strand
GTCATAAATGCAACGGTGTAAGGCTGCGAAATCGTCTGACCTTTTCCAATGGGCAACGCAGAATCTTCATACGTGCGGTTCGTAAACGGTGCGGGAATAAAGAGATGTCGGTCAATCAACGCCATGCTTCTCAGAATTCTCGAATCCGTAATGCCGCGGTCTTTTAGTAAAGCGATCATCTCCTGACGATCAGTATCAAATCTGGTCAATGTGATGGGGTATGTTAGGCAGAATTCTTGATGAGTTTCCAGATGGAACCGAATGACTTTTCGCTTTCGAAGTTCAATCGCTCTTTTAGATCCTTGCGTAAAACTGCAGGGGTTAATCCACGTCTGAGGACGCCATTCTCTGCAACCGAGACCGTCCCGCTTTCTTCCGAGACAACAACAACGATAACATCTGCCTGTTCGGAGATCCCCAGCGCAGCCCTGTGCCGGGTTCCTAGCAACTGCCCTTCCCAACTTGTCAGGTTTGTCAGTGGAAGTGTGCAGCGCGCAGCCTCAATAAGCCTATCCTTAATGATGACGGCTCCATCGTGGAGCGGGGACTTTGGATTAAATATCGATAAGAGCAATGATCTACTGACAAGGGCTTCCATTTTGGTTCCAGCTTCCACTGCTGTCTTGACTCCAGTGGCCCGTACGATAACCATAAGGGCACCCTGTTTCTTTCGCGACAGCTCACTCACGGCTCCAACAATTTCCTCAATAGATTCATCGACATCGGCCTTCAAAAACAATCGTATCACCGGATTCCGGCCGATGAGAACAAGCAGCCTGCGCAATTCCGGCTGAAAAAGAACGATGAAAGCAATGACCCAAATGTCAGTCAGTGTCCGAAGAATCCAACTCATTGCCTTGAGATTTGCAGCCTGGGCCACAAAGGAGAATACAAGAATAAGAACAAGGCCTACAAAAATCTGTGCGGCAATTGTTCCCCGCATGATCAGATACAGCCGATAGAAGATGAACGACACCAATGCCACGTCCACAATGTCGGCAAGGCCAATCGAAAGGAATCCTATGTGGAAAAGTTCCATATGATTCTAGGCTTCTACTTGTCTGAGAGCATCCGCAACCATGACTGCGCGTTTTGCTTCTTTCACATCGTGAACTCTCACGATATTTGCCCCGTTCAAAACAGAGGCAACCACAGTCGCCAGTGTACCCTCCAACCGTTCCTCAAGAGGGAGACCAAGAATGGTTCCGATGAATGATTTGCGCGAAGGGCCAACAAGCACAGGATAACCTAGACTCCCAAACCGTGAGAGTCCCAGAATCAATTGAATGTTATCTTCCTGTCGCTTCCCGAACCCGAGACCTGGATCAACAATCATCTGACGAATGCCATGTCGTTCACCCTTCTCGATACCTTTTTGAAGGTAATCAATAATCTCTCCAAACAGATCGTTGTAAGTCGGGTTCAGTTGCATCGTTTTCGGACTTCCCTTGATGTGCATGAGCACCGCCGACGCACCGAATGACGCTACTACCGATGGCATCATCTCATCGAATGCAAAGCCGCTAATATCGTTTACGATAACAGCTCCGGCTTCAAGCGCCCTCTCTGCCACAACTGCTTTATAGGTGTCAATTGAAACCGGCGTGTCTGTAAGCTTTGACAAGCGTTCGATGACCGGGATGACACGCCTGAGTTCTTCATCAACCGGAACCTCGCTTGCGCCATCCCCATAATCCTTGCTCTTTGGTCTCGTCGATTCACCACCGACGTCAATAATATCAGCGCCCTCTTCGACCATTTCCATCGCACGTTCAACGGCGCTATCGAGAGCGAGGTACCTGCCTCCATCAGAAAAAGAATCTGGGGTAACGTTCAGGATTCCCATAAGGTGCGTACGGGAAAAAAGATCGTACTTTCTCTTCCCGAACGTATAGACAAACTTCTTTTGGCCAAGATGGTTCATATCCATTGACAACTTCTGCCATTGTTATGACACGATAAACCATGCTTCAACGTCGATTCACATCAGGACTTCTTCTTTGCCATCATTGCTTTGCGCTTCGCTCTCGTTCTTTCTACAGCCTTCTTGTGCTTCCTATTTACGACACGTTTCTTCTTGTTCATACGATCTCCAATTATGAATGCAGTATGTTTATTGATTTACAAATACCCATCACAGCGAACAATGCGTTCACGCTCTTCGAGCTTTTCCAATTTTGGAATGACGTCCTTGAGGTGAGCGAGAAGAAATTGCAGCCGTTCATTTTCAGATGAACGTTCCAGCAAATGTTGACGTTGCAGCAGATCAATTCCAGCCTTCTGCGCCAGTACAAAAGATATGTTTTCAGCTGCGAGATCATATACCGATCGTTTCGCTTTGTCACGATACACCACAGATATGAGTTCGTCGAACAACTCAACTGTTTGAGTGACAAGTTTCTGATCGACTTGTTCTTTCGTGTCCTTCAGGTAAGCAACCCTGCCTATACTGTACGCCGCACTTTGTGTATCGTGCTGCTGGAGCATGTATCTGCGCATTCCACGCACCACAATATCCTTACTGCCATCATCGTACGTGCGTTGAACGCTCACAACTGCAGCGGTACAACCTACATCGAAGAGTTTGTTTCCCTGGACTAAGTTGATGCCGAACTCTTTGGTGTCCGTAACGCACTCATCGATCAACAATTTGTAGCGTTCTTCAAAAATGTGTAGTGGAAGCAAAAAACATGGAAACAAAACAACCTGTAGCGGAAACAACGGTAGGCGGCCTTCACTCGGCATCGATGATCAGTCTTCGAATTCGTCGTACCAGGCTCCTTGAATGGACTCAAGGAGCTGGTCTGTCGCCGCATTCGGATCATCGCCGAATGTCGGAAGTTTAATGATCATTTCCCTGAGTGCGGGAAGCTTTACGGTAAGCGGGTCGAGATTGGGATAGAGATCAACGAGATCAAGTGCAATTTCATCCACGTCCCGCCAGGTCCATTTTCTATTACCGAGCATATTTTTTGTAGCGTTCGTTTATTCGTCCCCAGTGAAGATTCCCGATGAAGTTATCAACGTACGCAGCGCGCTTTGGACCATCCTTGTGGTAGTATGCGTGTTCGAACACGTCACAGGGAATGAGTGGGATACCTCCCCACATTGCACCATAGTGGTGTTCATCAACGAGGACATTCAACAGCCGCTGTGAGTAGAGCATATCATAGACAAGCACACCCCACCCGCTCAGCTTTGCAGATACTGCGGCTGCCTTGAAGTCCGCCTTCCAGGCATCAATCGAGCCAAAATTCTTCTCGATAGCAGCCTTGACATCAGGACCCTTTGAGGCATCACCATCTCCGCCCATAACCTCCCAATACACATCATGCAGTAATGCTCCTGCGTGGTTCCATGTTGTCCGACGTTTCAGCTCGCCAATTGGGCTGTAATTGCCATTCGCTTTCGAGCGATCCGCCGATGCAAGTTCCTTCTCTATGGTGTTCAGAGCAGTAACATAACCTTTGTGGTGCGTGTTGTAATGCCAATCGGTGGTTTGCTCGTCGATCGCGGGAGCTAACAGCTTTTTCGCATCGTCATCGGAATATGGGCGCGGATTGAACTTCCATTCATACGAAACGCCTTCCTTCTTGTCGGATACTTGTGCTGCCAGAGTTTCTGATTTCACAATTGGCGGCACCGTCGCAAATACGCCGGTCGCAGCTGCTGCCTTTATAAATGTACGTCTCTTCATCACCAGTCTCCTCGCCGTGTTGTGAGTGATTTCTCTAAAACCCTTTGACCTTTGCCGACTTTGTATAGATCATCGATACCAGAAGCCATCCAATCACCACGGCAAGAAGCAAATACACGGGGCTGTTTGCTCCTGGCACAACGGTATGCATGTTAATCATTGCCCAGATAAGAGGGACGGAGAGATACGTGTTATGCTTCGAACGCGCTCCTGCTAACGCAACAACTGCGGCATCAGGGGCAGTACCACCCTTGATGGCAGTGATGATTTTTTTCTGCGACGGCCATATCCTCATCCATACGTTTGCCGCCATGATTGTGCCGAACATCGCGCCAATGTGAATGACATACGCCCTGTAGCTGAACTCAGCGACTTGGATCATTAAATACACGATTACCGCAATCAGAACGAACGCAACCGTGCCAAATACAGTGAGGTTCTTAGCGAGCGGGCTCTTTGCCAGCATTTCATAGAGTGCAAAGCCGCCAAACACTATCACAAGCATGAGAATGCTTGCGCCTCCCCATCCACCCTTCCCTTCTTCAAACATCAAACCACCATGGTAGAAAACCAGCAGTAGCAGTAGCAGCCCCGTGATCCACGTATACAAGGCGCCCCAACGGAAGAAATACAATGCTCGCGGCATCAATTCGGGAACAACTTTCTTTTTGGTTTCCCCGTCCATTGTTGGAGCAAAACCCGAATTCACAAAATTGAAGAAGTACAAGAGTCCGATCCACAGAATACCCGCGGCGATATGCAGCCATCTAAACAATACGCTGAGAATATCCATAACTTCCATATTTCCTCCGATGGTTATTGTAAGTGCTGTGGTAAAGTGCAGGTCACTATTTCATGTTTTAAGGAGGCCCTCATTGTCCGTGGGGGAATGTCCCTGTGAGACCATGGAGAGCAAGAAGAAGATACGATAAAATCGATACTATTGGGAATTTTTCTACACACCAAATGAATTGCCGCACCCACATGTCTTTGCGGCTTGTGGATTATTGAAGACAAAGCCTTTCCCATTCAGCCCATCGCTGAAGTCCAGAACAGTACCGGAAAGATAGAACAGACTTTTGGGATCGATGAAAACTGTAATGCCGTTCAGTTCCATGATCTTGTCATTCTCTTTCGGCTGCTCATCAAACGCGAGAACATACGAAAGACCGGAACACCCGCCACCTTTCACACCAAGGCGAAGCCCATGCGCGTCAGGTATTTTGTTGTCTACTCGTATCTTTCGCACCTGTTCGACGGCCTTCGCGGTCAAAGTGATTTCATCGTTCGCTTGCGCGGTTATTGTTGCTTCTGACATATGTTTTCTCCGTAGCTGATTGTTTCGAAATTCACGGCACTCGTTTTACATACCCAGTTCAAGCCGGGCAGCTTCCGTCATCATGTTCGGGTTCCACGGTGGAGTCCAGACAACTTCCACTTTCGCTCCCGAAACACCTGAGACATTCTTCACTTTCGTTTCAACATCTTTGGGAAGCGACTGTGCCACGGGACAGTGAGGCGAAGTAAGCGTCATCTTCACCGTAACAAATGCATTTTCGTCAACCTTCGTTTCATAGATCAATCCCAGCTCATAGATATTGACAGGGATTTCCGGGTCAAAGCAGGAACGAAGGACTTCCGTGACCTGATTTTCAATGATGCTTTTTTCAATTGTGCTGATTGACGTCGTATCCATAGAAATTCCTAATTACTCTGTTGAAACAGCTTCTGCTTTTGACTCAAGCGCAGCATAAACGGTATGCCACGCGAGGCTTGCACATTTCACTCTTGCAGGGAACTCAGACACACCGGCAAATGCAACCAGCTTACCCAGTTTATCTGCATTTACAACCGGGTCAATTTCCCCTTTGATCAATTTATGAAAAGTTTCGAACAAAATCTCTGCCTCAGCCTTT
>JBGPGQ010000221.1:0-5627 GCA_041483995.1 Bacteroidota bacterium | reverse complement strand
ACTGGCCAGTAGTGTATACTGATAATCAAACAAAAGGTTGCAGGCATGTGAAAAAAACTATGAACTAATCTGCTACTTTCATTCCATAGCGTTTGATTTTCAAATAGAGAGTCTTCTTGCTGATTCCCAATGCCTCTGCAGTCTTGGTTCTGCTATAATTATTCTGTTTCAAAATCTGCTCAATATGAATCCGCTCTATCTCCTCGAGAGAAACCACGTCCGAAGGAAAAGGGATATCTGAAGTCGACGCATTCGTAACGGGAGCAGCCCTTTCAGAACGATGCGAATACAGTGCCACGTCAGATTCTTCAATGTATTCGCCAGAAGAAAGAAGAACGGCGCCTTCCAATACGTGCTCTAATTCTCTCACGTTCCCCGGCCAGTCATGCGCCATCAATACAGTCAAGGCACGTGGTGTGAGTTTCTTTACGTTCTTAGATTTTGATTTGCGGGCAAGAAAATACTCGGCCAATATCGGTATATCCTCCTTCCGTTCACATAGAAGAGGAATTCGAAGGTTGACAACATTCAAGCGATACAGAAGATCTTCTCTATACCTGCCTGCCTTCACCTCTTCACGGAGATCCTTGTTGGTTGCACTAACCACCCTGACATCAACTGAAAGCAGATTCGTCCCACCAACCCTGCGAAATTCTCCAGTCTCAAGAAATCTCAAGAGTTTTGGCTGGATTGCCGGACTAATATCCCCCACCTCATCGAGGAAGAGTGTGCCGCCGTTTGCCACTTCGACCAATCCCTGCTTGGTGGTATAGGCATTCGTGAAAGCTCCCTTTTCATGCCCAAAGAGTTCACTCTCGAGAAGTGTATCGGGGATAGAAGCACAATTCATGGCAACAAAAGGTCTGTTGTTCCTCGGGCTGCGCCGGTGAATAAGATTCGCTATTAGTTCCTTTCCCGTACCGCTCGCGCCCTGTATTAGGACAAAAGAATCACTCTCAGCAAAACGTGTTGCGCTTTCTACCAACTTAAGAAACGTGGGACTCTGCCCGATCAGCTCGTAGTTCCCTCCTTTGCGCGTCAATTCGCTCTTCATAAGCTTATTGTCTATGAAAAGCTGCTTTCGTTCAATTGCACGATTGATAGTATTAAACAGTTCGTCGATATCATACGGCTTTGCAAGAAAATCGTATGCGCCGAGTTTTATTGTCTGAATGGCGGTCTTGACGTCCGCATAGTTGGTGAGAATAATCACTTGCGTGGTGGGAGAATACTCTTGAACAAACTTGAGAACTTCAATCCCGCTAACGCGCGGCATCCTGATATCGAGCAGCACGACATCGTAGACTTTTGCCTGGATCTGGTTAATCGCCTGGCCACCATCAGATGCGGTGTCCACATTGAACTGCTCGGTCTCAGCCATTTCACTTTCGAGGAGTACTCTAAGTGACTCTTCATCATCAACGATCAAAAGATTGTATTTCTTTCCCATCGCCTGACGAACAGGCTGACCCACAGAAACAACTTCGCCTGATTGCGTAATTCTACTCATTCAGCACCCGCTCAATTGTTGTCAGCAAATCGACAAGATCATACGGCTTACTTACAAAATCTTCTGCCCCCAGTTTTTTCGATTCGATGGCGTTTTTCAGATCCGCGAAGCCCGTCAGCATTATTACTTTGGTCTTGCCGTGCTTTTCTTTAATATACTTGAGGACATCAAACCCATTCATTCGAGGCATTTTGATATCAAGCAAAACCAAATTATATGTCGCTTTTTGCAGTTCATTGATTGCGGCATCACCATCAGACGCAGTACCGACTTCGTACCCTTCACTGACGAGTTCGCTGCTGAGCACTGTTCGAAGGGCATCTTCGTCATCGACAACAAGAATTCTGTTTTTCTCAGCCATCAACATACTCCGAAGTTTAGAATGGAAAACGGGGTTATGATCGTTCGCTACAAGTCAATTTTGCCTTTTCACTAAAGGATTGCCATTTAAAGTGTAATCGATAATAGGTAAAGAATTTCACAAAATCAACTTGCAAACATCCATGAGACAAAGAGTTGACTCTCCGAAATCCCTTAAGATCAGGAACAAAGTTTGCTTATCAGATGCACAATCGCTATTTTGATAAAGAATATACTTGCAGAAAATCAAACCGTGGAAACACCAGAAACCATACAGCTCCTTATCGTTGACGATGATACAAGCTACATGGGCATTGCTCAACACCTGCTTTCAAAATACCAAGGGAAGAAATTTAACGTTATCTGGAAGCAAGATGGGCAGTCCGCCATCGAAGAACTTACACGGAATCCATCTATAGATCTGCTGTTAATCGACTACTACCTTCCGGAAGTGAACGGTCTCGAGGTAACCAAGGCGATCCGGGGTCGCCAGATTGATGTACCCATAATTTTCTTGACATCAAACAGGGATTTTCGCCTCGCAATTGAAGCAATGAAATACGGCGTTGAAGACTATATGGTGAAAGAAGAGGCCGTAGACTCCGTTTTGCCGAGAACGATCGTGAATATTCTGGAACGTGTACACCTCAAGAAACGAATTGCCCAACAACAAAAGACGGATTTGATCGCAAAAAAGCGCACGGATGCCATCAAAGAGCTTGTCGTGACCGTATGCCATGAATTCAACAATCCTCTTGCAGCCATGAAAATCAGCGCAGATATACTTTTACGCCAGAGTCTCTCGGCAAAGGAAAAGGGATTTGTTGAGGACCTGGACAAGAACATTGGACTCATAGAGAAAGAGATCACAAGACTCAGGGATATCAATTTCGAACGCATTGAATTTGACAAAGTGTAGTCTTCCCTCCAGCACTTGCATCTTTTCTCTCAAATTTTTATCTTGTACCATGTTGTTGATATGTCATCAATTTCCCACACAATGGTAAACCTCGATAAGAGGTTTTTCTTTCTAAAGCAATGCAAAAAAAACTCTCGGACAAAGATCATATCTTACGTATCACAAAGCATAAGGCCAAAAGGGGTCCCGCCAATCAGCGGGACTCTTTTTTTATGAGAACAGCCCGAAACCGATGAGAGTGAAACAGATTCTACAAATAATGGAGGAATGGGCGCCAAAAGAGATCGCCTGGGAACGGGACAATGTTGGCCTGCAGATCGGTGATTCTGATGAGAGACTTAAAGGCATTCTGGTTGCACTGGATGTTACTGAAAACGTAATCGATGAAGCAGAACGAAGGAGAGCCAATCTTATTCTGAGCCATCACCCCTTGCTTTTTCGTCCACTTAAGTCAGTAACACCTCAAACTGAGGTCGAGCGTTGTGTACAGAATTTGATAAAGTCACGTATCAATCTTTACTCTGCTCACACCAACCTTGATTTTACGCGTGGTGGTACAAGTTTCGCCATTGCCGATGTTTTGGGGTTGCATGATGTTGATTTTCTTTCAAAGCCATACAGACTTCAGAAAAAGATCGTTACGTTTGTTCCTGTTGATTATGTCGACAGGGTTGCACATGCCATGACCAAGGCTGGGGCGGGGCGAATTGGAAATTATGAAGAATGCTCTTTCCGCACACAAGGCGAGGGAACATTTCGTGGCAACAAAAAAACAACACCGGCAATCGGCAGGCTTGGACAACTCGAACAAGTACACGAGATCCGCCTTGAAATGGCAACTGATCAATGTCGCTTGGATGCAGTTATTGAGGCATTGCGGCACACTCATCCCTATGAAGAAGTTGCCTATGATGTGTATTCACTTGAAAACCGTAGTCAGGAATATGGGATGGGAATCATTGGAGAACTTCCTCATTCCCTTAGCTTGAAGCAGTTCTTTGCCACCGTTAAACGGGCCTTAGGTTCAAAGGCATTGCGCCACTCGGCTGATACTGGCCGGAAAATTCTCCGTGTTGCTGCATGTGGTGGAAGTGGTTCAGAATTGCTTGAGGAAGCTATCGCACAGGGTGCAGATGCTTTTGTTACTGCAGACGTCAAGTATCACAGTTTCGGCGATGCAAAGGATAGGATTGCACTGATCGATGCTGGGCATTATGAGACGGAGAACCTTGTTATTGCTTCAGTGATACAAAGACTGAAACACGAAATCAAACAGAGAGAACAAAGAATTCCCGTGTTCGCCGCACAAACGTCAAGGAACCCGGTTCACTACGTGTAGCATCCACAAGGAGATCCTACTTGGAAGATAAGCTTCGCAATCTGTATGCACTGCAGCAAATCGATAACAATCTCGACGAATTGGAGCAGCTAAAGGGTGATCTACCCTCAGAGGTGAGAGAGCTTGAAGAAAAAATCCAGGGCTTCCAAAAACAGATCGCCACTCTCGAACACACCATGAAAAGTTCATTCAGTGCACGCGACAATGCCGACAGCGAGATCATTGGTTTACGAGAGAAGGTCGAAAAATACAAGGCGCAACAATTTCAGGTGCGAAACAATAAAGAATACGATGCGCTCACCAAAGAGATGGATCACGCTGCTAGCACCATCGGAAAACTTGAAAAAGAAATGGAAGTACTCGAAGGAAAGGCCACAATGGCAAGGACTGATATTGAGGCCATAAAACTGCAACTTGACGAGCTTCTCCCGATGATAGAAGAAAAACGGGAAGCACTTATGGAGGTCTCCAAAGAGACCGAGGCCGAGGAGTTGAAATACACTCATGAACGCAAGAAGCTCCTTTCCCGGATTGGCAAGGCGGATCTTGCGACGTATGAACGGATACGCAAGGCGAAAAAAGGTAAAGCGGTTGTTCCGGTGAAGCGCGGTTCATGCGGAGGATGCTTTAACAGAGTACCGCCACAGAAACTTCTTGAATTGCGTCAGAACAACACTCTGTATACGTGTGAACATTGTGGCCGCATCATTGTCTCTGACGAGATCGCTGAGAAGAACTCAACAGTTGCATGACTTTCTATGCGTACACTGACGGGGCTTCACGGGGAAATCCTGGAGAAAGCGGCATCGGCATTATTGTCAAGAATGAAAACGGTACATCTGTTCTCACCCTCAACGGGTACATAGGAAAGACAACCAACAACATAGCAGAATACAGCGCCCTCCTCGCCTTGTTAAAAAGAATAAAGGAAACGGAGTGCAGAAAACTTGTCGTCCATTCTGACAGTGAACTCATGGTACGACAGATCAATGGGGAGTATAAGGTCAAGGATCAGGAACTGAAGAAGTACTTTCAAAAGATTTTCAAGCTCCTGAACGAAGCACCGTATGAGTTTACACTAATGCATGTCCCACGCGAGCAGAACAGGGACGCCGACAGACTTGCAAACATCGGCATCGATTCAAAAAAGAAATTAAAAATTTAATTCACGTATACTATCACAATGCAGGTCGGGCAACCGCGTTCCGTTTTCTACCGGGATGAGGAAAGTCCGAACTCCACAGAGCAAGGTGCCCCGTTAAGAGCAGGGGTCTCGATGGTAAAAGCCACCGGGAACGGAAAGTGTCACAGAAAACACACCGCTTCGGTGCCGCAAGGCGTTGGAGTAAGGGTGAAAAGGCGAGGTAAGAGCTCACCGCCCCGGCGGCAACGTCGGGGGCACGAGAAACCCCACCCGGAGCAAGACCAAGTAAGAGAGAAGAAGTTGCTCGCTTCGCTTCTCCGCTCCATGCGGAGAATGACTCTCGGGTAGGTCGCTT
>JBGPGQ010000220.1:0-5631 GCA_041483995.1 Bacteroidota bacterium | reverse complement strand
AGGCCATCAGGAATCGACACGCTCTCCTCCTTCAAGGCAAGCATTGAAGTGGTTGAACCCGTCGGCAACGAAATTTTCGTCTATTTCTCAACCGGAACGGACGCACAATTTGTTGCCCGCGTCGCTACCGATGCGCCTCCGGTCGTTGGAAAACCATTTGAACTTCTGTTTGACACATCCAAAATGCACTTCTTCGATAAAGAGACTGAACAGGCGATATAGAGCACAATACAATGCCACTTTCATCCAACCCTTCGCTCACACTTTGAAAAACAGAGCATGAACGGTTCTCTGTCGACACTGGATTACATAATCGTTGCGGCCTATTTCCTTGTTGTGCTCGCCATTGGCTTGTATTTCACCAAGCGAGGGAAAAGCAGTACAGAGTATTTTCTTGCCGGCCGCCATGTCGGTTGGCTTGCGATTGGGGCATCGCTGTTCGCTACAAATATTTCGAGCGAACACTTTCTTGGCCTTGCCGGCACCGGATCAAAGTCCGGCCTTGCAGTCGGGCATTTCGAATGGCTCGCATGCCTGATCGTGTTGCTGCTTGGTTGGGTCTTCACCCCATTCTACCTCAAGTCGGGCGTTTTCACGATGCCGGAGTTCTTGGAGCGAAGATACAGTGGCGCGTCACGCTGGTACCTGAGTATAGTCTCCATTGTTGCATACGTGCTGACAAAAATTTCCATTTCGCTCTATGCTGGCGGGATACTGTTGCAGGCGCTTGTCGGATGGGATATGTACACTTCTGCAATCGTCATTGTACTTGCAACCGGGCTGTACACAGTACTCGGCGGACTTTCAGCAGTAATCTATACCGACCTTGTTCAGACGTTTATCCTGATTGCAGGCTCCCTCGTCTTGGTGTTGACTGGCTTGCATGCGGCTGGCGGATGGGATGCAGTCGTTGCCGGAACTCCGGAAGAATTCTGGCACATGTTCAAACCAATGAGCGATCCTGATTTTCCCTGGACAGGTATTGTGTTTGGCGCACCGATCCTCGGCATCTGGTACTGGTGCACGGACCAATACATAGTTCAGAGAGTATTGAGCGCAAAGAACCTTGACCACGCTCGCGGCGGAGCCATCTTCGCAGGGTTCCTGAAAATTCTGCCGGTGTTCATCCTTGTCCTTCCCGGGATTATCGCCCTCAAACTTTCCGGTGGCCAGGTCTCCGGTGACAAGGCGTACGCATGGATGGTAACAACGTACCTCCCTTCCGGATTGAAAGGACTCGTAGTGGCGGGACTCCTTGCCGCCTTGATGTCGTCTCTCAGCGGAATGTTCAACTCAACCTCAACCCTTCTTACGATAGATATCTTTAAAAGGCTTCGGCCCGAGGCTGATGAAAAGGCAACAGTCCGTTTTGGGCAGCTTGCAACGGGAGCGGTCGTGGTACTTGGACTTCTCTGGGTGCCGTTTATCGGTTTGCTCAGCAACGAGCGAATGTACGTGTATTTGCAGAGTGTACAGGCGTACGTCTCGCCTCCCATTGCAGCGTGTTTTCTGTTCGGGATTTTTTGGAACAGGGTCAATGGAAAGGGGGCAATCGCTTCATTGCTTACGGGCCTGGCGCTGGGGACATTCCGATTCATCATCGAGCTACAAAACAAGATTTCTCCGCTTGAGAATGAATCGCTCCACTATATCGCGTCTGTAAATTTTCTTCACTATGCAATTTTCCTTTTTATCACATGTTCAGCAGTGCTGGTTGCGGTAAGTCTCGCAACAGAACCACCTGACAAGACAAAACTCACGAACCTCACTTTTTCCGAAGCAGGCAATATTCATCTGGAAAAAACAAAAGGCTACACTGTAAATGTGATCGCTTCGGTATTGTTAGTGTTGATCCTTGGGCTCTTGTGGTGGACATTCAGGTAACCAGCATTCGTTGAGCATGACCACCAAGAATTGAGTCACCTCATCTCTACCATCTCTTCACACTTTGGTTAGACCTTCTCCGGGAGAGCTTCATGCCACTGTATAGACTGTTTGTTCTTCTCCTCGTTGTTTCCATTTCAGCATTTTCCCAATGGCAGTCCGTCGG
The DNA here is from genome assembly GCA_041483995.1 of Bacteroidota bacterium. Lineage (GTDB taxonomy): Bacteria > Bacteroidota > Ignavibacteria > UBA10030 > UBA6906 > JBGPGQ01. Next base: position 3,581 of record JBGPGQ010000220.1, on the reverse strand, counting down.
CAATGTCGATTCGTTTTCTTCGAACGACAATGAGATCACCATCCATGCCGGCAGTAGTATCTTACGTGTTACAGTGCTTACTTCAGACTTGGTCCGTATCCGGCTTGCATCTGAAGGCATGTTTCCCCCTGATCAATCCTACGCAGTAGTCAAAACAGAATGGCCGAACGTAGAAGTACAGGTCTCAGACTCATCAGACAAAATCACCATATCAACACAGGAATTGTTATTGATTATTAAGAAAAAACCGTTGCGACTTACCTTCCTCGACAAAGCCGGAAACATCATCAACGAAGACGCTCCGTCCAAAGGAATGTCATGGGATGGCAGGGAAATAAAAGTATGGAAGCAAATGCCTCTGGACGAATTCTACTATGGCTTCGGCGAAAAAGCCGGGGGGCTCAACCGTGTACACACACACATGACGATGTGGAATTCCGACATACCTGCGTATGCCGCCGACACGGACCCACTGTATGAAACCATCCCGTTCTTCTACGGAATCAGAAACGGACGAGCCTACGGGATATTCTTCGACAATTCCTATTGGTCATCGTTTGATATGGGAAAGGAATCACGGAACGAGTATTCGTTCGGAGCCGAAGCGGGTGAACTGAATTACTACTTTTTCTCCGGTCCAACCCCGAAGAACATTCTCTCACGTTTCACAGAGCTTGTTGGCCGCATGCCATTGCCTCCGCGCTGGTCGCTTGGCTACCAACAGTGTCGGTGGAGCTACCCCAACGAGAAACGTGTGCAGGAGATTGCGAGAGGATTCAGAGATCGCGCCATCCCTTGCGATGTTATTTATCTTGACATTGACTATATGGATGGGTATCGCATCTTCACCTGGAACAAGATGAATTTTCCTGATCCCAAAAAAATGATTTCCGGTCTGGCAAGAGATGGTTTCAGAATTGCAGTCATAGTCGACCCCGGAATTAAGCAAGACACTTCGTACCACGCTTACCGTTCGGGACTCGCAAACGGGACGTTTCTTAAATATCCGGATGGAAAGCTGTACATAGGCAAGGTGTGGCCAGGCGAATGTGCGTTTCCGGACTTTACAAACCCCACCGCAAGGACATGGTGGGGCAATAATTTCAACATGCTTATCGATGATGGCGTGCGCGGTTGGTGGAATGATATGAACGAACCATCGGTGTTCGATGTCCCCGGAAAATCGGTTGACTTGAACGTTATCCATAACGACGACGGACTGATGACAACGCACGCAAAGAACCATAACGTCTACGGTATGCAAATGACTCGCTCAACGTATGAAGGAGTGAAACGTCTACTGCCAAACGAACGCCCGTTCGTGTTGACCCGAGCTTCATACGCAGGCGGACAGAGATACTCGGCAGCATGGACAGGGGACAATGTTTCCTCGTGGGAACATCTGCGCATGGCAGTGCCGATGTGTTTGAATCTCAGCATTTCAGGCCAGCCATTTGTCGGCAGTGACATCGGCGGATTCATCGGATATCCTTCAGGCGAATTGTTTGCACGGTGGCTGCAGCTTGGCGTCTTTACTCCCTTGATGCGCGCCCACTCGGTGATTAACGAAAAGAACAAGGAGCCATGGGAATACGGCGATGAATTCACAGCCATTAATCGAGAGACAATCAATCTTCGCTATCAGCTCCTTCCTTACATCTACAATGCAATGTACGAAGCGTCGGTGATCGGAATTCCGGCAATGCGCCCGATGATCTTTGAGTACCCCGATGACCCAAACTTCATCTGGAACGAGGATGAATTCATGTTCGGCAGTGACCTGCTGATTGCGCCAGTCCTCATGCCTAACGCGACAACTCGTGCGGTCCGCCTGCCCCACGGCGAGTGGTATGACTACTGGACCGGCACACCATACAACGGCAACCAGAGTGTCACTGTCGATGCACCGATTATCCGTATGCCCATCTTTGTAAAGGCTGGAGCGATTATTCCATCGCAACAGGTAGTGCAATACACCGGTCAGGCTCCCATTGGTCCCCTCACATTGACCGTCTATCCAACATCCCTCCAATCCTCGGCAGCATATTATGAGGATGATGGAATTTCCTTTGAGTACGAAAAGGGTACGTATCTCAAACGCACATTCAACCAGTGGAACTCCGCCAAAGCAATCACGCTAACGCTTTCCAAGTCTGAAGGCTCTTATGTCCCGATGAAACGATCGCTTGCGATCCACTTTGTAAATATTGGAACAGAACCCAAAACTGTTGAAGCCAATGGGAATACGTTGAAACAGCAGTCGAATCCACAAGGGTTCATGCAAGGTTGGTACTACGATGCACAGAATAAGTCGGTGTGGGTGAGGATGGAGGACAAGAAAAGTGAGCTACGTGTAAGCGTTGTACGCGAATGATTGGACTACATAGATAGGGTCTTCAAAAAAAAGCCGTCACCCCACTTGTAGTATGACACCCCTCTTTTATTCTCCCCTCGAATAAGGGGAGAATGAGTTGATGTGGGATGACGATGCTTAGGTTAAACGATTACCTCACTTCTTCTTCTGTACTTTGTAGTTCTCGTATTGAATACTCTTTTTTGCTTTCGCAACATTGTCTTTGCTTTTATCGAGTTCGTCACTGAACTGTTTGAGCTGCCCTTCCTGCTGTCGGATTGCCTCGGCGGCAAATCCAGACGTGCTCGCAGCCGGCGACGCCATGACTGCAGTACGAGCTGCGTTGAGCTCAACGGCCGCCTCTTCCTTTTTCCCCTCATCCAGCAATTGCATTGCCCGGTCTACCCTGCGGGTTGATACCGCGATGTCCGCGTTCGCTTGCACCTTCATGTCGCGGTTCTTCTCGATCACGGCAACATCCCGGGTGTAGTGGATTGTCGCACTAAATGGTTCAACAGCACTTAGCCGAACTTCGCCTCGTTCGAACTTCAGCGTACCTCGCGCCACCACCAGCGACCCAGAGCCTTCGGGCACGTCCAGTTCAACGGTAACTTCGCGCTGTTCATTCGAGTATAGATCACCAAGATGAACAACATATTTTCCACCATCGCTTCTGTGTTCGCACCCGATGACATCCTTGACCGCTACTCCAGGACCCAGGGTCAGCTCGATGAAAGCATTTTGTGCTACGATCGATGAAAGCGCATTGAATTCCTTTTGAAGCATTGCGGTAAGCCCATGCGAACTTTCAATAAAATAATAGTTTCCTCCCCCACTCTCCGAGAGACCGACCATTAGGTTCTCGTTATAGTCAAGTCCAACTCCCATCGTTGTAATGGAAACGGCCTTCGACCGGTAACGACGTGCTATCCTGTTTAACTCCGAAGGATCCGTCACTCCCCGGTTTGCAAGCCCATCGGAAAGCAGGATCACCCTATTCACATATTCTTTCGAAGCATTACATTCAACTTGTCTCAGGCCCTCAATCAACCCATCGCCAAGGTTTGTGCTGCCGCGCGGATAGATCGCTTCAATGAGACGTTTGATATCGCTTTTGTTGCCAACCCTCTTTGCCTCTCGCAGTACGTCAACCACATCATCATACACGACCAATGAGAAAATGTCTTCGCTCTGTAGCTGATCGATGAGGGCTCCAAGCGCAGACTTT
>JBGPGQ010000219.1:0-5633 GCA_041483995.1 Bacteroidota bacterium | reverse complement strand
TGAGCTGGTCTATCCTGTCCAGCATTTCAAGTGAAGGCCCGCCTCCATGGTCGCCGACGCCAAACAGTATCAACATGTTTGCGAATCCAGTATTTGCCTCGAATTGGCGCAGCCAGTCAACAAGGCGGTAGGGATCATCGACTGTGTTCACGTAATCGAACGGGAAATAACTGAGAATGCGCGAGCCATCCGGCGATTCCCACCAGAATACGCGGTACGGGAAGACATTTGTATCATTCCAGCCGATCTTTTGTGTAATAAACGCATCGATACCGGCGTTGATATAGAACTCTGGCATATTCCAGTTGTAGCCGAACGAATCCGGGTTCCAGCCGATCTTCACGTCCGCGCCGAGCTTGTTTCTAAAGTATCTCTTTGCATACAAAAGATGCCTCGCCCACGATTCGCCGCTCGGCAAATTGCAATCCGGCTCGACCCACATTCCGCCAACAACTTCCCACCGACCATCTTTGACACGCTGCTTGATTCCATTGAACACATCGGGATAGTAGCGTTCCATCCAATCATAATACGCGGCAGCACTTTGAGTGTACGTGAAGTCAGGCCGCTGCGCCATCATATTGAAGACCGAGGAGAATGTATTCTTGCAGACTTCGATAGTCTCCTTGTCACGCCAGAGCCATGCGGCGTCAATGTGCGCGTTTGAATCGAAGTAGAGAGTGAACTTTTTGGCGAACTGCTGGATGGGTTGTAGCTCCTTTCGTACCGATTCAACGGAGGCGGTGAACCTATCAATCTTGCCGTTCTTCAAAGCATCAACATCGACTCGTGTTGCGAGCGATTGCAGCAGATCGTTCAGTCGCTTCTTTTCTGCTCTATCCATCGTTGATTTGTCGATCTTTGGGTCAACCTTTCTACGCGCGTTTGTCTGATAGGTATCGAAGCTCAGAAGTTTCTGCCCAACGCGGAGACTGAGAGAGAGATTGTCGACCATTTGCTGGATTGAGGCAGCGGCTTCTGATTGTAATTGCACCCGGATGAGTCGTAACGGGCCTCCCGTATTAATTGCCTTGATAGCGATGAGGAACTTTTGTCCCGGCCTTGCATCCTTTGTTATTTCGAACTCACCATCCCATGGAAAGTATCCTTTGCTCTCACCGTTGACCCAGAGATAACCGTAGTCATCGACCGAGACGAGGAATTTGATCTGTCCCTTTGTTGGTTGACCAACCATGTATTCCGGCAGTGTGACTTCTTTTCTAATCCAGCAGGAATCAGGGTAGATTGATTCGTTGAGCGTGAGGGTTTTCCATTGTGAGTCATCGAACGCCGGCTTTGTCGGATCGCCGGTGAAGTCCGTGCTGTATTTCCAATTGTTGAGCGAGCCTTTGCTGAGATAATCAAGCTGTTCGACAAGCTTCGCGACGTTCGATTGGGCGAAGAGGAGGGAGGGAACGAAGGTCAACAGGGCAAGGAATCGTTTCATGGTCTATACTCCTTTGTGAGGAAGGCCGTGAACGGCCTTTCAATGATATTATGTTTGCGATGTGTGGCCTTGACCCTAAAGGGTCGGGCTATCCGCGAAAAACACTGCTTCGTTGAAACTACGTAGCCCAACCCTTTAGGGTTGGGCCAATCATCAACCCAAAGACATTTGGCTTAGGGCGTTCACGCCCTTATTTCCTTGTTGAAACTATTCTGATTCATGTTTTCCCGCGTTATACATTATGATGAACTCCTGTACTTCTTCAGCGAACGACTGTTTTGGGTGATGCTGCTCTTGATTGACAATGTACTCGCGTACGTTTCCGATTTGAGATTCGCTTACCGAGAATGCACCGAAACCGCCCTGCCATGCAAAATGGGTCTTCGTAAGTTTCTCGGCGTTGATCCAGTGAGATGATTCACCTTTGAGCTTGTTTGTTGCTTCGCTTATTGAGAAACGTGGCGGAAGAGACATCAAGCAGTGAATGTGATCGGCCACGCCGTTGATAGAGTCAAGATCGTATCCCTCTAGCCGAGCCTTGCTTTTGATGTGTTCGAAAACTATGGGGCGAATATCCTTTGTTAGGAGGGGTTGGGAATCTTTTGTTCCCCATACCAGATGAACCCAGAGTTTGTAGAATGTCTGCGACATGGTGTTCTCCATGCTGGAAGGCCGTAAACGGCCTAGCATCGTTTCGTTTGCAATATGTTCCCGACCCTAAAGGGTCGGGCTATTCATCGGAGTAAATGTTTGACGCAATTTGTATAGCCCCACCCTGAAGGGTGGGGGATTGAGAAAAATAAATCAACAAATCAATATAGGGCATTCAAGCCCTTTTCCTCATACGGAATTGGTCCACCATCACGGCCAGGAGAATTACAACTCCGATGATTACCTGCTGCACATACGAGCCGACATTCAACAGGTTCAATCCGTTCCGAAGAACGGCGATTAACATTGCGCCAATAAACGTACCGATGATGGAACCTCTGCCACCGAATAGACTCGTGCCGCCAACGACCACGGCGGCAATTGCATCAAGCTCATACATCAATCCCGCATTGGGCTGGCCGGAGTTCATTCGAGACGCGAGCAGGATTCCGCTCAGTGCCGCGAGCATCCCGCAGAGCATATACACCTGCAACAGGATGCGCTCTGTTCTGATGCCTGCGAGTCGTGCGGCTTCCCGGTTTCCACCAACTGCGTACACGTACCGACCGAATCTCGTACGTGTCAATACAATGTGCGATATCAGATAGACTGCGACCATAATAATTGATGGGAGAGGAACCTGAAGTATCCGTCCGCCGCCGAGCGTGCTGAACTCCGCCGGCAGTTCCCACACGGGACGTCCTTCAGTATATACGAATGCCGCACCTCTCCATATGGTCATGAGCGCGAGCGTGACGATGAACGGAGTGATGTTGAATTTCGTGACGCAAATGCCGGCAACAGCACCCGAGGCGACGCCGAATGCCAGTCCTGCAATGATGGCAACTGGTAAAGCAACGGAGAAGGACGTGTCAATTGTCAAAACACTGGTTGTTACAATGCCTGCCAAGGCGACCACAGAACCGACCGAGAGATCGATGCCAGATGTGAGAATAACAAATGTCATTCCCGCTGCAATGATTGCTATGATAGAGACCTGGAGCGAAACATTGAGCAGATTCTCCGGAGTGAAAAAATAGGGGGAGAGGATGGAGAAGAGGATCAGCTCCAAGACCAATGCGATACCAATCCCGAGCTCACTTCTGAGCTTTGAAATGGGATTACTCATTGCCTGTTGCGAGCAGCATGATTTTCTCCTGGGTGGCATTCTCCCGGTCGAGCACTTCTATGATTCTGCCTTCGCACATCACGGCAATCCGATCACAGATACCCAGCACCTCGGGCAGGTCTGATGAAATCACGACTACACCGATGCCTTGCTCCGCCAGTCGGTTGAGGATTGTGTAAATCTCATGTTTCGCACCGACGTCGATGCCTGCCGTCGGTTCATCGAAGATCAGAACCTTGGCGTGAGTATTGAGTAAACGAGCGAGGACAACCTTTTGTCTGTTTCCGCCGCTCAGGTTCTCAACCTCGGTATCCACGGTTGAAGGTCGGATATTCAAATCCTTGGCATACTGCATAGCCGTAGTCTGTTCTTTTGCTTCATCTATGAACAAACTTCCAAGGCTCTTCATACTTGAGATCGTTATGTTTTCCTTTACGCTCATTTGCATGATCAAACCCAGCGTGTTTCGGTCTTCCGTCAGCAGTCCAATTCCCTCGTTGATTGCTTCATGCGGGGAGCGAGGGTGCATTTCCTTCCCATCAAGAAAGATCCTTCCTTCGTTTTTGGGATCAGCGCCGAAGAGAACTCGTGCAAGCTCGCTTCTGCCTGAGCCGACGAGTCCGGCAATGCCCAGGATTTCTCCCTTGTAGAGCGTAAGATCGATGTCGTGGAGTCCGGCCGCGGAGAGATGCTCAATGCGAAGGATCTCGCGACCTCGCTGCAATTCTATCTTTGGGTATTCATCTTCAATCTCCCGGCCAACCATCCACTGGATGAGTTTTCTTCGATCAACCTGTGGAAGCGGACAGCTTGTTACCACCTTTCCATCTCGGAGTACCGTAACCCTATCACCAATATCGAACACTTCTTCGAGCCGGTGTGAGATGTAAATGATTCCAACCCCTTCCGACTTGAGGCGACGAATTACACGGAAAAGATTCTCGATTTCACGTTCAGTCAGAGAGGCGGTTGGTTCATCCAGTGCGAGGATGCGGACATTCCGTGACAGCGCCTTTGCGATTTCAACGATCTGCCGTTGAGCAATGCTCAGTGTTCCGACGATGGCTGACGTATCGATCTCTTCACCAAGTTGAAGCAATGCAGCGCGGGCAATTTCATGCACCTTGCGGCGGTCGATGAACAGTAAGCCTCTTGGCTCGTGTCCAAGGACGATGTTTTCCGCGACGGAAAGTTCGGGGACAAGCTTGAAGTCCTGGTAAATTACGCTGATGCCAAGACGCAGAGCGGAATGAGGTGACGGGAGTTGTACAGGTTGATTATCTATTTGGATGGAACCTTCGCTTGGTGACAACGCTCCTGAGAGTATTTTGATGAGCGTTGACTTGCCTGCACCGTTTTCACCGACAAGACAATGCACCTCGCCTGCATTGACCGTGAAGTCCACCTTCTCGAGAGCGAGTACGCCGGGGTAGCGCTTTGAGATGCCGCTCATGTGAAGGAGGAGAGGCACCTTAGTTTGATCCCAACCTGGTAAGCGCTTCTTTGTCCGCAATGCCGACTTCGACGGGAACTACTTTTGGAACGGCTGTTCCGCTGAAGTGAGCGCTGATCGTCTCGATTGTCTTGCTGCCGATTTTCTTCGGGTACTGGATGACGTCCGCTTTGAGCGGCGAGTCTTTCATGATTGCGTCGCGGGCCGGAGGTGTAGCGTCGTACCCGATGATAGCGATGTTCATTCGTTTGAACTGCTGTACCGCATCGAGTGCGCCAAGCGCCGAGTCATCGTTGATGCCGAAGATCCCGTCGAGCTGCGGTTGCGATTGCAAAACGTCGGCGGCAACCTGCAGTGCCTTGTCCCGAACACCCTGTCCATTCACATCGGCAACAATTTTCATAGCCGGAAACTTTGCAATGCCTTCTTTGAATCCCTGCACCCGATCAAGCACGGAGGTGATTGCTGGCTGGTTGATGATGGCGACGTTTCCTTTGCCGTTCAGTTTCTTTCCAAGATATTCACCGGCAAGGCGTCCGCCTGCGACATTATCGGAGGCGATGTGGCTGACAACGTCACCTTCTTGTGCTGCGATATCGGCAGTGAAAACGGGTATCTTGGCTTCGTTGGCTTTCCTGATTGCTGTGCCAATTCCCTTGGAATCCACTGGGCATACAACGATTGCATCGACCTTGTGTGCGACGAAGTCCTCAAGCTGCCCGATCTGCTTCCCGAGATCGAAATCGGCGGAGGTGATGATAAGTTCATACCCGTGTTTTGCAGCTTCGTCCTTCAATCCTTCTTCAAGATCTCTATAGAACAGATGGCCCCGAGTTAGCAATGAAACGCCGATGGTCTTCGCCTGCGGTTTTCCGTTCCTCTTCGTGCATGAAGTGAAGAACAAAGCAATGACAAGCAATCCCATTCCTATTGACAGTATTTTTCTCATGTTG
>JBGPGQ010000218.1:0-5677 GCA_041483995.1 Bacteroidota bacterium | reverse complement strand
CCTTTTCACAGCGGAGGGTGATAAAAGACCGGACAAGTACAAAGCGTTCGAGTTTGTCTATTGGGTAAATGGAGACGGTGATCAAACCATGAAGTGGACCACCAAGAAGTACAACACGCGGAGAATCAATGTTGCGGAGCGGAATTACTTTAAGGACGTAAAGGAAGGTAAAGTACTGCACGCGATGGATTCTGAAGGTATTGAGTGTGACTTTGCGATTGAACCACACTATTCATGGACGTCGAATGCGTTCCGCGTAGCGCTCAGTATGCGCGATAGAGAACAGGCCACGGAGAAGCGATTACTCGTTGGAATGGACATGATGGCCATATCAGTTGCCCAGACAGTGAGCCCACCAGGGTTCGGATTCTGCATCATTAATGACAATGGTGACGTGCTCTTCCATTCACGACCGGAACGCGCTCTTCGTGAGAACCTCTTTAATGAGGTGGATCCGGACAAGGAGCTCCGATCCGCAATATTTGCCCGGTCCGCGGAGCACATCAATGCGAGATACTGGGGTGTTGATCACCGACTCTATGTCAAGCCGATTGCCGGGTTGCCGTGGTCCATCGTGGTGTTCAGGGAAAAAACCGCGCTCTGGACAATGAATATCCAGATACTCACGGGAGCTACCGTACTTTTCGGCACGTATCTTTTCCTTCCCCTAATGCTGATCTTCCTTCTATCCAAAAAAAGAAAGGAGATCGCTCCCTGGTTGTGGCCTTCGCATCTGAACACACTCGAATACAGGCAGTTGACCGTCTTCTACGGGTTCACCGCGTGCGTTCTGTTCTTCGTCCAGCGCGATCATGAACATCTGTTGCACGCATTGGGATCAATGCTGCTTCTCTCACTTCTCGTCATCGCGCTGACCTACGTCCGCCTGAATGATGCTTCCTCTCGGTGGTATGATCAATGGGGCAAGAAGCGCACTGTGTTGCATTGGTTGGCGTTCCCTTTCCTGATAATCGGACTGGTGTCTCTTGTGTGGATGATGAATACACACGGTGTGGAACGCAGCAATGAATGGGTGAGCCTGATCCCTCACGTATTGTTTGACCTCTGTCTCTTCGGTATAGGGGTCGTTCTCCCAGCAACACCGTTCTCGGGCCAAGTGTATAAGTTGACTCCAAATACATACAAGACGAGCTACGTTGTGGGTAACATGACGTTCATCGTGCTGACGAGTATTCTGCCAGCCTTTTTCTTCTTCAAGATTTCGTACGACGTTCAGGCGGAGCTCTTTGTGAAGCACGCACAATTGCAGCTTGGCCGTGCCCTCCAGGAGCGGGCGGTGCGTATAGACAAGACGTACTTGCATACTGACCTTCCGGAACCACGCGAAAGTACCTTGAAAGAGTTTAGGGACGATCCGAAGAACGTCTATGCAGGATTCTTCTTCAAGACAAACTGGTCGGAGGCTGATGGTGATTCTGTGAGGCGTCAGGTAGAGGACGATGGAAGGAACTGGCTCTTCGAAGTGATAATGGCCCCGTACAACGAATCCAGCGTGGAAATGCGCGACCTGCTGTCCGACTCATCTCATGATGCTTCCTTCCGCTGGAGGAAAGACAGCACTGCCCTTGTATTTCGTTTTGGAAATCCGGGCGCCACAAGAGCATTTTCTCTTACGTCGAATATGCCCCGCTTCGGCGATGTGAACTTGATCTCCTGGCGCGGACTGCTGCTCCTGGCTTTTTTGGCTGGCTTGTTCGTTCTGACTTTCATTGTTGTGCAAGACATCGGTGGGAAGTTGTTCCTGATCAATCTCATGGAACCTCATCAAAGGGATCTATCGGTGATCCTCAAGAGACCTTTGTCATCGAGCATACTTCTATTGAATGTCGCCATTGAGTCCATCAAAGGTGCTCTTGGTTCACGAGCGTACATCATCGACCTTGCACACGATTCGTGGGATCGCATCTGGCTTGACCTTGACAAGGTCACCGACCTCCCTTCGGATAGGGTTATCGTTGTCCATCATTGTGAGCATCGTATGCACGATAGCGCGGAGAACCGGAAGAAACTCAAGCTTCTTGAATCATTGATGATAGTACATACAAAGAACATGATTCTGACTTCGCAAGTCGACCCATTGCTTGAGTGCAATCTAAGGTCCGCGGTTGACTCCAAAGCCGTTGGAGGCGACCAGTCGGATCAACCTGCGCGCTGGCGAATTATTCTTGGGTTGTGCATCAGGCTTCCCATTGGCGGGACGATGCAAGCCCCTCCCAGCTTTCCTGTTGAAGGGGTGGACTCTACCGGACCATATTACCAGCGCATGTGGCACGCCTGCTCGGAAGATGAGCGACGTGTGCTTGTGAATGTTGCCCGGGGTAGGTTTGTCAGTCCAAGAAGCCACGATGTCGTGAAGACATTGTTGCTGCAAGGGCTGCTGGAACGAAAGCCTGTGCTTAAGGTACCGGACAAGAGTTTCAAACGCTTCCTTGGTTCAGATGAACGCCTGGGGGAGGTGGAACGGTATGCAGTGAGCGGAGTTGAAAGGGGTTGGAACGCGTGGAAATTTCCGCTGATGCTCCTGCTTGTTGTGACTGTATTGTTCCTCTTCATCACTCAGCGGGAGGTGCTCAGCGGGACTATGGCGTTTGTTTCTGCCGCAACCGCTCTGTTGCCGGCACTTTTCCGGCTTATTGGAATGATGACGTCGGGAAGAGCAGCATCCGGCGGGAACGGGGGCTGAGTGGGAATGTACTGTACAATGTCTTCCAATACAAAGGAGACCAGAATAGAGAGTAACATATGAACGGGAGCGTTTTTAATTGAGGTGAGTTCATCTCCATAATAAACAAGAGGAGGACAAAAATGAAAGTCGTCGAGTTCAATAAAAAAGGAGGAACAATTCAGGCCCAAGTTACCTCCGGGTACGCCCAGCAAGGTTCTTATGCTTTGATTTTATGGGAAGCAAATCAGAACAAGGTTGTAAATGGTTTTCCAAAGCGGGGAAATTTTATCAATACTGATGACGATGTTTACGACCTGCCTTCACCGCCCAGTGAGAATGATGGTCGACTTGTTGAGAGTATTGTCACTATTTCGATCGCTCCGCCGATTAAGAATTACGACATTGATCTTGAAATTTTGCAGGACGGTAAACGCTTGGGCTTCGAAACCGCAGCAGGAGAGTCAGATGGTCCGTCTGTTACAATAGATCTCTTTATCGAACTTAGAGCAATCTAGGAGGGAGCATAGCAATCATGAACAGAGCACGAGTTATGATCACTTTTCTGCTTACAAGTTGCGTGTTTAGCGTTTTGGGATATTCCCAAGTGATGCTACAGAACAACAGTGCGCAACCCGACACATTGGAGCGAAAATTCCGTGTAGACTTTGCAATACCAGATGCGCCCGCGTTTCAACTTCTTGACCTAGACCCCAGTACCATCCTCAGACCCACTACCGTGCGAGAGTTCACTATCGCCTTTTCAGACTTCGCTTCTTCCGGATCATCGATTACTCTTCCAGGAGCTTTCGCTGTAGAGTTCTCTCCTGGGCTCATCATTAACGGACGAACACTTTCTCGCGAAGCGTATGAGCAACATGCAACTTGGTACAGATTGCGTGTCTCTGCCGCAACAAGAAGAGCAAGTGGTGCTGCAGCACCTACTGAAGTCGCTTTTGGATTGCGAACCAGCTTTGTTGATGATTCTGATTTAAGATGTAACAAGGATTACGTTCTCAAGGCAACGAGCACGACAGACAAAATCAATGAAATTTACTTGCAAGCGCGTCTCAGGGCAGGGCCACAAGGAGTCATCAGTCTCAATGAAGATGAGCGGCAACAGGTAAGAGAGCTGAATGAGCAGCTTAAGGCCACGTGGGCTGATGAGAAGTGGAACAAGACAGTGTTCGATGTTGCTCTTGGCGCCAAGGGCGAGGCGAAGGATTCAACTGGAAAGGGGTTTGAGTTTATTTCAATTGCTGGTTGGGCAAGCTACAGCCTTGGAGTAAGTGATTGGGGTCAGTGTTTGCTTGGTTGTAAGCTCTCTGGAGAAAGGGACTCCATGTCCAATAAGTTTCTCTTTGCTGGGAGCATAGCTGGGCGTGTCTACCTAGGAAGTAGCACATTCAAGGGTTTTCTTGAAGGGCAATTCTCCAAGGTCGAAAAACAGAACTTCACGGTTCTAGCAAATAGTGGTGCCGAAGCGAACCTTTGGAAAGGTGGGTGGTTAACGTTTTCAGGGGGCCTTGAGTTTGTTCAAGGGCTGGGTAATCCTTCGATAGTAACAAATATGAAGATAAATCTTGGGTTGGCTGATCTCATAGGTTTATAGATAACCTTGCAAACAGACATGCCTTTGCTTTTCCCTCTTTTCTTTATAGATTTCCATTGAGTGTAGCAGGAGGTTTTGTGCGGCCAGATTCGCGACACAAGTGTTAAGATTCAACCGATGTTCTACTAACGCCCGTAGTTCATATACACAAAATGAGTTATGGGCACTTTCTTATTGTCAATGAGGACTGCGGAACGTGAACAAAGAAGATCTCCTTAGAGAAGTAAGTTTCGGTAGTCGCGTCGCCGAAGAGGAAAGCGCCAAGTTGAAGAATTATTTTGTCCAGACGAATGAGTGGAAACGTGTTTACAACAATGAGGTTGACATTGTTTACGGCCCAAAGGGTTCGGGCAAGAGCGCTATTTACTCATTGCTGCAGGAGAACTCGGCTGATTTGTTTGACCGTTCGATATTCTACATAGCCGCAGAAAATCCAAGAGGGGCAACCGCATTCAAAGAGTTAGAAACTGATCCCCCAACGTCAGAAAGAGAATTTGAGCACTTATGGAAGCTTTATCTATGTTCATTGATCGCTGGTTTTTTTTATGAATTTGGTATTAACAGCCAAGCAACGGAAAGACTATCAAATGGCTTAAAGGCTCGGGATCTCCTTATCGGCAAGGAAAGCCTTGCCGATAAGTTTAAGAAAGCGTTCGATCATGTAAGGAGGTCAGTACGTGCGAGCTCGATAGAGGCTGGGATCAAATTAGATCCTCATTCTGGCCTTCCGAGTGGCGTCATTGGAAGACTGGAACTTGAGCAAGCGGCATGGTCTCACGAGAGTGACGGGGAATCTCCTGATTCATTGCTTAGGTCTGCTAACGAAGCTTTGACGGAGGCGGGATTTCAAGTGTGGCTTGCTGTGGATCGGCTCGATGTTGCATTTCAAGAGAATGATGTCTTAGAAGCAAATGCCTTGCGCGCGCTCTTCAAAGTCTATTTGGATTTGTTAGTCAACGACAAAATAAGATTGATGGTCTTTCTGCGAACAGACATTTGGAAAAGGATTACTGAAGGCGGATTTCGAGAAGCTAGTCACATCACAAAAACTCTCACAATTACATGGTCGAAGGATGCCTTGTTAAACTTGATGTTAAGAAGGCTATTGCAAAGTGATCCTTTTGTACAGACATATGGAGCTGATGTAGCTACTGTCGTGGCTGATTTGAATCTTCAACAAACCCTTTTCTACAGAGTCTTTCCTGACAAAATTGATGTTGGTGAAAAGAAACCAAGCACACTCGACTGGATACTCAGTCGAACCCGTGATGGCACTGGCCACAATGCACCGAGGGAGCTGATTCATCTCCTAAATGAGTCGAGAGAAATACAATTGCAAAAGTTCAATATTGGAGGAGAGAACCCTGAGGGCGATAATCTCT
>JBGPGQ010000217.1:0-5687 GCA_041483995.1 Bacteroidota bacterium | reverse complement strand
GTCGTGCTTGGGTTGAACGGGTTGGGATAATTCTGATTCAAGCGGAAATGTGCCGGCAGTTGTTCGTCCTGCTCGTGCACTCCTGTAAGTGTGATGTTGACGTTGCCGGTTACCGACCCGACATGGTCAACAGGATTGCCTGCTGAGATAGGCACACGAGCTGTTCTTTTGCTGCCATCAGTGGCGATGGCGTAAATGCCATTTACACCGCGCACGGAACCTGCAACAAGGATCTTTGAGCCATCTGGAGTCCATGCAACTCCCGCATTTAAGAATCCGACTGAGTCGGAAAGGGTGTAAGAAGTGAGAGGTGTAAGATTGGACCCATCGGGATGAATCTTGTAATAGTTCTGAACGCTATTCAAACTCGCTACCCAGTGTCCATAGGCAATCCATTCTCCGTCAGGAGACCATGCCGGCCAGTAATCATCGGGAATGGTGTTTGGAATGTGCCGTCTGTTCGTTCCCAACGAGTCCATGAGGAGAATACCTTCAAACGAGTTATGCAGAACAACAGTCCACGAGCCAGGTTTGAATGATGGTACGTCATCGTTACAATTTCCCGTCTGCCATTGAACCCAGTGCCCGCCTTGTCGTTCTTTTGTAACGAGATAACAATCAAAATCCAGCACCACAATGCTATCGTTATCGCTCCAGCCATAGTTGATCGCCCAGTCACCAATATTGGACCAGAATATTGAATCCTGACCGGTCTGTACGTCGTGCAGATAGACACTCCTTTGGCCCGGGCTTCCACCTGTACCCTTATGACAGAGAATGTATCTTCCGTTGTGTGACAGGCGGGGCCATGCTCCTGAGAAAAGCATTGTATCATATGTGCCGTCTGTCGATGCCATCCAGATTGTTCCTTCCGGTGTTCCTGAACGGCTATAGATAATGACTCCTGTCCCCGCGCCCGAACCGGTGTCGCCCCATGCAACCGCCGCAAGAAAACCGGCATCAATCCGGGCCGTCGATATTTGTGTTGTTCCAACAACAACCTGCCCCGCGACAGAGCGCAATTCGGTTGTTGACGATGCAGGAGTGGCAAAACCCATGTCAAGCGAAGACCAAGTGATGGCGGTATTTTGCGCAACGAGTTCTGGCACACATACGATCAGGAGCAGAGAAGAAATCGTCAGCACTTTCATGATCATTTCTCCTTTGGTGGATCGATAGATGGAGGGCGAAGTGGCTGCTCTTCATGCTTCTTCATCATCTCAGGATGAATAGCCCATTCGATGCTTTTTTCTTGAGTCTGACCGAATGCTTCTGGATGAAGGTAATAACCCCGCTCTCTCTCGCTCTTCATCTCCTCTACAGGAATGCGATGCTTTTGAGCGTAAGCATCCTTCCGAATTCCGGTCACCTGCCAGGAAACTTTCTTGCCGCTAGTTCCACCTGCGATACGAAATTGGTTATCCGCGATCTCTTCTGCCACATAAAGGTTTGGGCCGGGAGCGCCAATGGCGGTAAGTTGATAGCGAAAATCCTTGTTAAGCGCATCGAACCACTCTGGCAATACGACAGTCGCTTCTCCATCGGTATCGAGAGTAACAATACCATTATATATGTCCATCATATCTGGTGATTCGACGAAGGAGTGGTACAAGTACTTGTTTGCAGGATCAAGCGGGTGGTCAATCTTGAATGAGCCGCCCCCCTTTGAGAGGTTTCCAGTGACCACGACATCTCCTGCAAAGTAACCTGCAAATCCCGGATTCGTGGTAATACCATAGACTCCGACAAGCGAAGGGCCTGTGCCAGTGGCTCTTCCAGAGACGCCGGTGAGACCGCCTTCGCCTTGAACCCCCGTACTGAATCCTCCGGTCCCTATTCCATGTACACCTATCCAGCCCGTACTATAACCAAGGACACCATCCGAACCATTGCTTTCGCCCTTTACCCCAATGTTGCTGCCGCTGGAGCCATTCACTCCGATACTGCTACTGCTGGAGCCATACATCGCGATCCCGCTCGAGCTCAGGGCATACATCCCAAAACCACTGTTGCTTTGCCCATAAACACCGATTCCGGTATTGCCTGAGTTGATCCCGGCTACACCATCGCCGGTTCCACTTGTCCCATACACAGCGTTATTGCTGCTGCTACTCGCATAGATGGCGTTGCCGGCACTGTTTTCGACCTGCAACTTGCCGGAGGTTGGTGTCGGCGTCCCGATGCCGACATTGCCGCTCGGATCAAGATGGATGAAGGCGGTCGGGTTTAGACCAATCAGATAACTATTGGCAAACAGGTTCAGTCCACCATCGACGCTTTGAATAACGCCCCGGGTATTTACTCCCGCATTGGCATCGCGCAAGGTGAGAAACGGCTGGTAGCCGGTGATCGCCAGGCCATCCTGCGCCGCAATCTCCAGTCGGCTGCTTGGCGTGGTTGTCCCGATGCCGACATTGCCGTTCCCCCGGAGCGCCAGGACATTCGATGTGACTTTGGTCCCCGGCGTCGCACGGTTGACGTAGTGGAAGGCAAGGTACCCATCGGTGGCTGAGCTTGTCGTTTGGGCCAGCTCCTGCCATGCATACGTACTGGATTGATGATGGATGATCCCTCCCCTGCCGAACACACCCGGATCGGCCCGCACAAACAAGGCACTCACGTCCGATCCGCCGCTCCCGGAATTCACATCCAGCAGTCCCTGGGGGGTCGTCGTTCCAACGCCCATGTTCCCGTTGATCGTGAATGGTATCCTCACATTCACCGTTGTCGTCGGACCGGCGGGGTTGATGACATTCAGAGCGTTGTCCGTGTTTTGAATCGTCCCGATGCCTCCGCCCCCTCCGCCTGAAGCGGTAACCGTGATCGTGTCGCCATTGGTGGTGATTGAAGCGCCGTTGGCGCCCCGCATCGTCAGGTTATCATGAAGGTTGTTGATACTCTTCACCACCTGCCCGCTTGCAATTTTTCCTCCAACGATGGAACCATCGGGGACAGTCTGTGCAACATCGGCTCTGAGCGAGTTCATGCTTGATCCAACGGAAGACAATTGCATCCGGGGAGAAAGTTCAGGATCGGAGGCGACTTGAACGCCGAGCCAATACTGCCGATCAAACTTCACCGAGTCGGGAATGGGAGTGACACTGCCGAGAATCGTCGAGAAGAGCCCATGTTTCACCTGCGCAGACTTCGTCTCGCTCCAGATAGCAGTTCCCCCGGACGAAACCGGGTACAGCCGGAACGTGAAATTGTAGCTGCCATCCGGTTTGGGTGTGCCCGCAGTGTCGGCAAGAATACCCTGATAGGAAAGCGTGTGAGGGATTTGAGCTACCGCTACGAGCGGCAATGCTATCAGTGTAGACAGAATGATGATCGTGAAAGATTTCATGTTCGTTCTCATTTATTATTTCTCCTTGTTTGCCGGGAAAAGCGGTGAGGCATGATCAGTCTGTTGATGTGCAGGTGGTGGACGATACCCAATACGCATCTCCTCCGACTGACCAAACAGTTCAGGAGCCAAGTACTTCCCTCGATCCTCCGGCTTTTTTTCTTCCTCAACGACATACGGATGAGCTTTGGAGTATGCATCGTTCCGGTCGCCGGTTACTTGCCAGCAGACTTTGATACTTGGTTTGTCCGTTTTGATGGAGAACTGGTTGTTGCTGATTTCCCTGCTGACTCGGGATTGAGCAAACTCCTCACCAACAATTGTCAATTGGTAGCGATAGTTGATGTTCAACGACTCGAAATATGACGGAAGCTGAATTGCCGCGTCACCGTCTGCATTGGTAACGACCGTACCGCTATACATAAGCAGGCGTTCGTTGCTCTCGATGCAGGAGTGACTCAAAGTCTTATTTCCTGGATCCAGCGGGTGGTCAATCTGAAAGTTCTTGGTCCCACTGACATAGAGGTCATGGATGTGAGCCTGGTCATTCACGGTGAATACGTTCACTGTTAGCCCACCAAAAACATTATTACTTCCATGAACAAGAATTCCATAATCTGACGGATTAGAGCTTTGAAACACCTCTATTGCCGCATGTTGATTGCCAAGAAGTGCATATCCCGTACTGTACAGGTTTTGGGCAACAATAGCGGCATGATCAGGGTGATTTGTTTGTGCAACAAGGCCGTCATTGTTCTCACTATATGCAGCAACACCATAGGAGCTGGTGCCGTGTCCACCCACACCGGTTCCGAGCGTGCTAAACCCAAGAAGCCCATAGCTTCCTGCGCTCTGACCGTAGACTGCGGTTCCGCCTCCACCATCTACATGCAGCCTGGCAAGCGTCGGATTTGTTACTCCGATACCAACATTGCCGCTATTGTTCAGTTGAATGAAAGCGGTTGGGTTTGTGCCGCCCAAATAACTATTAGTGAGAAGGTTCAATCCACCGCTGACATTTTGGATAACTCCGCGAGCGTTGCCAGCACTGCCATCACGTAATGTGAGAAAAGGTTGGAAGCCGGTGATTGCCAAACCATCTTGTGCTGCGATCTCCAGCCGACTCGTTGGCGTCGTAGTCCCAATGCCGACATTGCCGTTTGCCCTGAGTGCCAATACATTTGATGTTACCTTTGTCCCCGGTGCTGTGCGATTGACGTAGTGGAACGCGAGATAGCCATCGGTCGCGGAGCCTGTTGTTTGAGCGAGTTCCTGCCATGCGTACGTCGCAGACTGATGATGGATGATCCCTCCCCGTCCGAACACACCAGGATCGGAACGCACAAATAGTGCACTTGCGTCCAATCCACCCGAACCAGAATTGATGTCCAGTAGCCCCTGTGGTGTTGTCGTCCCAACTCCCATATTGCCAATTGACGGCGAACGGTATTTTCACATTCACCGTTGTGGTTGGACCCGCAGGATTGATGATGCTCAGTGCGTTGTCTGTGTTTTGGATCGTACCGATTCCTCCGCCCCCACCACCTGATGCAGTCACAGTAATCGTATCACCGTTGGTTGTTATCGAAGCTCCGTTTGCTCCACGCATCGTCAGGTTATCGTGAAGGTTGTTGATACTCTTCACCACCTGTCCGCTTGCAATTTTTCCTCCACCGATGGAACCATCGGGGACAGTTTGTGCAACATCAGCTCTGAGCGAGTTCATGCTTGATCCAACGGAAGACAATTGCATCCGGGGAGAGAGTTCAGGGTCAGATGCAACCTGAACACCGAGCCAATACTGCCGATCAAACTTCACCGAGTCGGGAATGGGAGTGAGATTGCCGAGAATAGTCGAGAAGAGCCCATGCTTCACTTGTGCAGACTTCGTCTCGCTCCAGATTGCACTCCAGCGGAAGAAACTGTGTAGAGCCTGAACGTGAAACTGTAGTTGCCATCCGGTTTGGGCGTTCCGGCTGTATCGGCAAGAATGCCTTGATAGGAAAGTGTGTGAGGGATTTGCGCAAATGAGGGTCTCAGCCCAAAGACAATCGCGAGGACGAGCAAGACAAGTCTATTCATAAGGACCCCAAGAACGGTTTATTGGAATACAACAGGAATACTCTTGGGAAAAATATAGGAATCGACTGGAAGGTTAGACAGTACGCGAACGCGTGATTTGAACCTGGAGGAGCCGGTAGGAAGAATCGGTATTACAGCAGGCGCTCTTTTAACACTTTTGCCACAGCGCCACTGCGGGTTTGGACCTGCAGTTTGTCATAAATATTGCGGACATGCTTGTCGATAGTGTTGAACGAGACGAACAACTTTTCTGCAATCT
>JBGPGQ010000216.1:0-5692 GCA_041483995.1 Bacteroidota bacterium | reverse complement strand
GCCGGTCTGCCCGTTGATTTAGACCAAGTGAAACAAGTCGCGACAAAATACAAGTTGCCGGTCATTGAGGATGCTGCACATGCTTTTCCAGCGAAGTACAAGGGCCGAATGATTGGTAACCTTAGTGCTATGACATGTTTTAGTTTCTACGCTACCAAAACTATTACAACGGGGGAAGGTGGTATGATTTGCACCGACAATGACCAGTGGGCTGAACGCTGCAGGCTCATGTCGCTGCATGGAATCAGCAAGGATGCTTGGAAGCGATACACTGCTGAGGGTTCGTGGTATTACGAAATCACAGCGCCTGGTTATAAGTATAATATGACGGATGTTGCCGCCGGGATGGGATTGGCTCAGCTCCGAAAGGCCGAGGCCATGCTTGCCCGTCGTCGTGCAATTGCCCGACGTTTCACGGAAGCATTTGCTCCATTCACCGAATTACATGTGCCTTCAGATTCCGATCAATGCCAGCACGCGTGGCACCTTTACATGCTTCGATTGAATTTGGAGCAGATGCGTATCGACCGTGCACAATTCATTCAAGAACTCAAACGATATAACATTGGGGTGAGTGTCCATTTTATTCCCCTGCATATTCACCCGTATTACCGAGATATGTTTGGTTATCGTCCGGAGGATTTTCCTGTATCGCATCGCGAATATCTCCGGGAGGTCTCTCTGCCGATCTACTCAAAGATGAATGAAAACGATATCCAGGATGTCATTGATGCAGTTCTGGATATTGTGGTGTCACATCGTCTATAGTTCTCAAAGAAAAGCTCCTTTTCATTCACCTACAAACCCAACTGTATGAAATTCCTTGTCACGGGCGGTGCAGGTTTCATAGGCTCCAACCTTGTTGAAGAACTTGTTAAGAGAAAACACTCCGTGAGAGTTTTGGACAACCTCTCGACCGGAAAAAAAGAGAATATTGCTGACTTCAGTGGCAACATTGAATTCATTGAAGGAGACATCCGGGACTATCACATCGTTCGAAGTGCGGTTGATGGCATCGAAGTTGTACTGCACCAGGCAGCACTTCCCTCGGTTCCGCGTTCAATTCGCGATCCCATTACGTCGAATAACGTCAATGCGCTGGGAACTCTTAATATTCTTCATGCATCAAGCGATGCTCGCGTCCGTCGGGTTGTGTATGCTTCGTCGTCTTCAATCTACGGCGACGCTCCTGAACTTCCAAAGCACGAAGGCATGACGCCCAATCCATTGTCACCGTACGCCGTTTCAAAGCTCGCGGCAGAGCAATACTGCAAAGTTTTCGCCGGCATCTATGGATTGGAAACAATTTGTCTTAGATACTTCAATGTTTTTGGACCTAGGCAAGATCCCAACTCTCAATATTCTGCTGTGATACCGAAATTCATTAAAGCAATGCTGAAGGGTGAGCAACCAGTTATTTATGGGGATGGTGAACAATCAAGAGATTTCACGTATATTGCAAATGTTCAGGCAGGCAATCTCCTGGCCGCCACAGTGAATTGTGAATCTGGTCTGTCAATGAATTGTGCATGTCACGGCAGGGTGACTCTCAACGAATTGGTTGCCGAGGTCAATAAGCTTCTAGGAAAGAACATACAACCAATTTATCGCGCGCCGAGGAAGGGAGATATTAAACATTCGTTTGCCGCGATCGACAAGGCACGTGAGTTGATCGGATACGTTCCCAAAGTTGACTTTGCCAGTGGTTTGAAATTGACCGTAGAGTGGTTTAGGCGGTACCTCCAGCCAGTTCCCTGACTATTCTGGTGCTTGTCGTCACAGCAAATCGGACAGAAATTAGGTATCTCTGTACACAGAGTAGCTGTAAAAGAACCCTTTTCTCTAATTCCGTAATCACTGATTTCATTAGTTAATTGCAAAGACTGTTTGATTTCATTGTTTCGGCTGCGGGCATTTTGCTCCTTGCCCCGATTTTTGCTGTACTCGCTCTTCTTGTGAAGTTGCATGACGGTGGTCCAATACTCTATCGGGCAAGACGGGTGGGGAGAGATTGTAGACTGTTCTATCTCTATAAGTTTCGAAGCATGAAACAGGACGCCGACACTCAGGGGCTAACACTCACTCTAAATGGTGACACGCGCATTACACCAATCGGCAGGCTGCTCCGCCGATATAAGTTGGACGAATTACCACAGCTGCTCAATGTTCTGAAGGGCGAAATGAGTTTTGTAGGACCAAGGCCAGAAGATCCTGTGTACGTCGCGAAATACACGACAGAGCAACTACAAGTTCTAAATTTTAGACCCGGAATTACCAGTCCGGCTTCACTGCACTACCGAAATGAGCAAGCTCTCCTTACAGACAAGAATTGGGAGCAAGTGTACCTTGGAGAAATCCTGCCGCATAAACTTGCTATCGAAATGGAGTATTTACTTCAGAGAAGTGTGTGGACTGATCTGAAAGTCATATTCAACACCATTGGGGGGATAGTCCGATGACCAAACAATTGCAGCGACTGGTCAAATTACGCAATCGTTATATGTTCGCCATTGACATCGCATTGCTCTTGCTGACGCCAATGCTGGCACTCTTTCTGCGAACAGAAAACCTGAGTGAGTTCGGCATCTATTTTGTCTCTCTTACGGTTTTTACCGTGGTGACAATTGTATGTAAGCTGACCATTTTTTTTCGGGTCGGATTGTATGCACAATACTGGCGCTATGCGAGTGTTGAAGAAGCGTATACACTGATTCGGGCAATGACTTTTGCCCTGTTGGCAGAAGCGGCATTATTCTATGGAGTGTTTGTTCCATTTGACGTTCTCTCTGTAGGTTTTCCGCGGTCACTTCCTGTAATCGATGGTCTATTGACGATTGTGTTCATAAGCGGCATTCGCCTCAGTGTCCGGCTCGTCTGGGCTTTGAACAAGAAACAGGAGACAGATGTCGATCTGAAACCAGCGCTGGTTGTCGGGGCAGGTGTGGCTGGTGCAATGATAGTCAAGGAACTCCAGACAAACAACCAGCTTGGACTAGAACCGGTCGGTTACATTGATGATGACCCGGAAAAGGTTGGGAAAAGAATACACGGCGTCCAGGTTCTTGGATCTCTTCAAGATCTTCCGAAATTGCTTACGCGGGACAAAATTGCCGAGGTTATTATTGCAATGCCAACCGCGCCCGGAAAGGTGATCCGGGATGTAGTCCAGGCATGCAAAGCTTCGGGTGTCATCAGCAAAACGATCCCCGGGCTCTTTGAAATTCTGAGAGGGACTGCACGTGTTGAACAATTCCGTGACATACAACTTGAGGATCTCCTTCGACGTGGTCCAGTGAAAACTGACACCAAACGAGTTGTCGCGTTATTGCATGGGACGCGTGTCATGGTGACAGGTGCAGGAGGATCGATTGGCTCCGAACTCTGTCGACAGATCAAAGATTTCGGGCCGGACGAACTCGTTTTGGTTGGTCATGGAGAAAACTCGATCTTCCAAATTGCACAAGAAATCCGCGAACAACCCAAACAAGGATTGGCAATTCGTACCGTGATAGCTGATATTCGTGACCGGGAACGCATGCAACAGGTATTTGAAAAATACAGACCACAGGTGGTTTTTCATGCCGCCGCACACAAACATGTTGCCTTGATGGAAGAAAATGCCGCTGATGCTGTGACCAACAATGTTCTGGGTACACGCAATGTTGTTGAGCTGTCTGAGCAACACCGGGTGGAGCGGTTTGTCATGGTCTCAAGCGACAAGGCTGTGAATCCCACGAGTGTCATGGGTGTTACCAAACGTATTGCTGAACTCATTGTTCTTGATTCAGCTGCACGAACCAATCGGCCATTTGTTGCTGTCAGATTTGGTAATGTCCTTGGAAGTCGGGGAAGTGTCGTTCCGATACTGAAACGACAGATCGAACTTGGTGGCCCTGTTACCATTACACATCCTGAAGTGAAAAGATATTTTATGACCATTCCTGAGGCAGTGCAACTTGTGTTGCAGGCCGCCACGATGGGGGCGGGAGGAGAGGTTTTTGTGTTGGATATGGGAGAACAGATCAAGGTTCTTGATCTTGCACGCGATCTGATTCGTCTGAGTGGTTTGGAGGAAGGACGTGATATAGACATCACTTTTACAGGGTTGCGCCCGGGGGAAAAACTCTACGAAGAGTTGTTTTTTGAAGGCGACAAGATCGAGCGTACGCACCATGAGAAGATTTTGGTATGTCGCACGCATTCACGTAACAAGAGTGAACAGCCTCTTGTCCAAGACAATATTCATAAAATCACCGTGAATCGTACTGTGTATGATGAACCATTACACTTAAACATTGGCACTCTGATCGAAGGTGCGCAGCAGGGGTCGCTGCATATCCTTGAGCGACTGATGAAGAAACTCGTACCACAATACCAGGTTGGGGACGATAATGGAAATGAGATTGGCGGGAGCTCTGCCATTCTTGAGAAAAACTTCGAAACTACCAAGATTCCGACCGTATTTCAACTCAGTATACCGTTTGAATCCAACCAAAGACGTAATAAACCTATATAGTCGAAGTCCTCGCGAATACAACCGATAGTATAATTTGCCCTTGCACCGAAGAATAATATCATGTAAATTTGATGGTGAGTGTTTGTACAAATGCAACTCTTCACAACTATCTTCTCTCATTTACCGCTGAGCCATGCAAGCTACGCTACATTCTGCTTCTAAAGCCTCTCTGTGTAGGATCAACGCGGATAATCCGGTAGTATCTGAAAAATGACATCTTTGCAGCAACACACAAAACTATTGACAGCGTAGCTATTTGAATTTGATTTCATCACAGCAACTATCTGTCCCCATCTAATTTTAGAGTAGGCCCTATGACACTTCATTGCCGTAAAGCACAGCGCAACATATTACTTTGCCTTTTTGTCGGGATATTATGGTTTAATCCAAGTCTGACGTACACGCAAACGGCTCCCGCCGGTTTTGCTATAGAAGATGTCTTTCCGTCTACCTCATTTACTATTCCTGTGCAAATTGTTTTTTTCCCCGATGGGAGAAAGTTCGTTGTGGAAAAAGCGGGATTTGTCTGGATGATTACCTCCGGCAATGTGAAGCTGCCGACACCTTTCATTGATCTCTCGGCAAAGGTGCTTTCGAATTTTGACAAAGGACTTCTTGGTGTAGCGCTTGATCCGGATTTTGCCACCAATCGATGGGTCTATTTTCTTTATGTCGTTGATCCGGATAGCAATGGAGATGACAGCAATACTTCCGCATTTTCACGGGTCGAACGCTATCAAGCCGACAGTCTTAATCCAAACGTTGCCAATCTGGCCTCGCGTCAGATACTGATCGGTGGGTCGTGGTCGACTGGCATTCCTTACGTCGCGATAGATGGGTCCCACTCCATAGGTACTCTGAGATTCGGACGTGACAAAACCCTGCTCGTTGGCTCTGGAGACGCAGCACATTTTGATAATACCGATCGTGGAGGACTCGATCCGGGAGCATTTGGAACAGGGAAAACAAGTTCGACACAAGACATTGGAGCGTTCCGTGCGCAGTCAGTGAATAGCCTCAACGGTAAGATTCTACGCGTGGACAAGGAGACGGGTCTCGGCCTTCCCTCTAACCCGTTTTGGGATGGGAATGCAAATTCAGCGCGTTCACGTGTGTGGGTGTACGGGCTTCGGAATCCATTCCGGTTCGTGCTACGACCGGGAAGTGGTAGCACAT
>JBGPGQ010000215.1:0-5696 GCA_041483995.1 Bacteroidota bacterium | reverse complement strand
CTGTCCTCTTGATCTCATCGGAACTCCATTTCAAACCCGCGTCTGGAAAGAACTTACCAAAATACCCTACGGCACCACGATCAGCTACAAGCAACTGGCAAAGAGACTTGGAACCAGTAAAGGGTTCCAGGCAGTAGGACGTGCAAATGCTTCCAATCCATTACCGATCATCGTTCCCTGCCATCGCGTCATCGGCACCGACGGTTCGCTCGTCGGCTATTCAAGCGGCATCAAGACCAAGGAGTTCTTGCTGAAGCTTGAAGGCGCGTTAATGATTTAGCCCGAACACTTTCCTCCAAGTCCGACAACCAAGCGATTTTCCACACGGAGTGCTCTCAGATACTTCTTGCCTTCCGATTTCTTTTTGGTTATCATCGTTGTGAATTCACTCGGTGACAAATATTTCTCACTCGTTCCCCCAGTCGCGAACAGATGTCGTTTCTCAGTCAGTTGAATCCTGTACAGCAGCAAGCTGTACAAGCGCTCAATGGTCCCGTGATGATCATTGCGGGCGCGGGGAGCGGCAAAACCCGCGTACTCACCTACCGAGCTGCCTATCTTATTGACCGGGGTGTCAAGCCTGAGTCAATTCTCGCCCTTACCTTTACAAACAAAGCTGCTGATGAGATGAAGGCCAGGATCACAGCGCTTGTGGGCGCATCAAGCAAGAACCTGTGGATGGGTACATTTCATTCTGTTTTTGCGCGCATTTTGCGGATGGAATGTGAACACATCGGGTATCAAAGGAACTTCACTATTTACGATAGCGACGACAGTCTGTCATTGATCAAGAACGTCATGAGCGATCTCTCCATTTCGCCCCAACAATATAACCCCCAGGGTATTCGTTCTCGTATCAGTGCTGCGAAGAATCAGATGCTGACTCCCAAAACAATGAGGGAGGGGGGCTTCGACCCGTTGACCGAACGAACAGCGAGTGTGTTTGCAGAATATCAGAAAAAAATGAAGCAGTCGAACGTCATGGACTTTGATGATCTGCTGCT
Source organism: Bacteroidota bacterium (assembly GCA_041483995.1). Taxonomy (GTDB): domain Bacteria; phylum Bacteroidota; class Ignavibacteria; order UBA10030; family UBA6906; genus JBGPGQ01. The sequence continues at coordinate 4,692 of JBGPGQ010000215.1, read as the reverse complement.
CAAACCTCTTGAGCTGTTTTCAAGGCATGCCGATGTGTTGCAGCGCTATCACTACAGGTTCAAATATATTCTTGTTGATGAGTACCAGGATACCAACCGCGTGCAGTATCTCCTCATCAAGGAACTTGCAAAGCTGAACAGGAACATTTGTGTTGTTGGCGATGACGCACAGAGCATTTATTCCTTTCGTGGAGCCGACATCCGCAACATACTGGATTTTGAAAAAGACTATCCGGACTGTGCCATCTTCAGACTCGAGCAAAATTACCGGTCGACAAAGACGATCCTTGCTGCAGCCGACTCAGTGATACGATGCAATAAGGAACAGATTTCAAAAAAACTTTGGACAGACAACCGGGACGGCGATCCCATAGTACTCACTGTGTGTGAAGACGACAGGCAGGAAGGTTACAAAATTGTAAACCGCATAGAAGAAGAGTCAAGACGGAATAAGCTGGATTTGAAGGACTTTGCAATATTCTACAGGACAAACGCGCAATCCCGCTCGATTGAAGATGCGTTACGACGCAACGGAATACCCTACGTCATTGTTGGGGGAGTGGCGTTTTATAAGCGAAAAGAAATCAAGGATGTCCTCGCGTACCTGAAAGTTGTGGCAAATCCCAAAGACGACGAAAGCCTGCTTCGTATCATCAATGTTCCTGGGCGCTTCATCGGTGAAACAACAATTGGAAAACTCAGGTCTGTCGCGGCGGAACACTCACTTCCGCTGTTTGAGGTCCTTGGGCTGCCTCACATTGGAGATCTCTTTGCCGAGAGAAGCCTGAAGGCAGTCAAGCAGTTTCACGGGTTGTTGCAAAAATACATACACCTGAAAGCGGAAATGTCTGCAAGTGAGCTTGCCAGGGTGCTTGTTGATGAGATCGGAATTCTCAACACTCTCAAAGAAGAAAACACCGCGGAGTCTTTGGGACGGCGTGAGAACGTACAAGAACTTCTTTCTGCACTGACGGAATTCACGGATCAGCACGCCGGCGCCGGGCTGGAAAATTTTCTGGAGGAAGTCTCCCTGGTATCTGATGTTGATCTGACGGAATTCGGTCATAATGCGGTCACGTTAATGACGTTGCACGCAGCAAAAGGGTTGGAATTTGCCGTTGTATTCATCACCGGTCTTGAGGAAGGATTGCTGCCGCACATGAACTCCACCGCGGACCGAACCGGGATGGAAGAAGAACGCCGGTTGTTTTATGTGGGCATTACCCGCGCAATGCAGAGGCTGTATCTTTCGTGTGCATTGACGCGATATCGATTTGGAGAAATGAGCTATTCGGTGAAGTCGCGCTTCCTGGACGAAATTGACCAGAGTCTTGTGACGGTTGAGGGGGTGACATCAAGAAATGGTTCCACGCCGTATCGAAGAACGGCACAACATATTGCGGCAGGCTCCACTTCTCCCCTACACACACGACGCCAGAAGAACGCAGACGAGCTGAAGGAATATTCCTCGGATCCGGTTCCCCGGTACGAAGACGAATCGCAGGACCAGTTGCACGCAAGAGTGGGTCTGCCCGTTGTCCATGAATCCTTTGGCAAAGGCAGGATCGTTGCCTTGGATGGTGGTGGTGACAACGCGCGCGCAATCGTCGATTTCGAAAACGTCGGGCGCAAGCATCTGTTGTTGAAGTTTGCCCACCTCCGTACCGGCTGATGGCCGTTATGAGTGATAGACTCTTTGCAGTACTCTCCTTTGTTCTTCGAGTTCTCGATGCGGCCTGGTTTTACGTTCGCGGGATCAGCAGGAAGTTGATGAACGATAACATCCTTTTCCTTGCTTCCGGTCTCGCCTTCAACGGCATTCTTGCGATGATTCCCCTGATGCTTCTCTCCGCTTCGGCTCTTGGGACTTTCCTCAATTCATCAGAGCTTGGCGTACGACAGCTCAATGGGATCCTCGATGCGATTTTTCCTCCTCAACCTTTTGCCATCAGCATCAAGGAATCGATCCTCAAGATTATTTCGGACATTGTTGCGTACCGCACCTCCCTTGGAGTATTCGGTGCAATTGTGCTTATCTGGACTGCGACATCGCTGTTTGATGCACTTCGCAGTGTGCTCCATAATATTTACAAGTTAGAGCGAAAGAAAAGCCTGCTTGTGAGTCTTCTCCATGATGTTGGTTTTGTCTTCCTTGCATTTGTTTTGTTTGTTACGTCGAACCTTGCAGTGTGGGTTTTTTCGTTGCTCGAGAGACTTGTGAGAAATGTGCCTGAACTGGCGTCACTTCATATTCCGACGTTCCATCGAACTCTTCCATCAATAATCTTCATCGCGCTCACAGCATGTATGTTCTATATCATTTATAGATACATACCGGATTCAAAGCCTCCCAAAGTGGCGGGCATCATTTCGACGATCACTACAACGATCGTCTGGGTTGTTTCCGGGAAACTATTTGCAATTTACCTTGCTGATTTTTCCGCCATCAGCAAGATCTACGGGCCGTATGCATTTATTCTTGTGCTGTTGATATGGATATATTATTCGAGTATTATTTTCATTTTCGGTGGAATTGTCGGACAGATATACTGGGAACGCCTCAAGCTGAAGGAAGCCGGTCAATTGGAACGTCTTGTCTGAAGAGCGCTGTATTGACAAACCTCGACAGGTTTGATATATTGATGCGACCTTTTCTTACTTGCCATCATTACAATGAAACAAGACAAAACTGAACATCTTCGAGCCCTTCAAACACAGGCCCTGTTAGGGGGTGGCGCAAAGCGGATTGAAGACCAGCACAAGAAGGGAAAGCTGACGGCCCGTGAGCGCTTGAACATTCTGTTAGATGAGGGAAGTTTTGAGGAACTGGACATGCTTGTCGAGCACCGCTCGACCGATTTTGGGCTTGAGAAGCAGCGGTACCTTGGTGATGGTGTGGTGACTGGAACAGGTAGAATCGACGGTCGCGTTGTCTGTGTCTTCAGCCAGGATTTTACAGTGTTTGGCGGTTCACTCTCCGAGTCACATGCCGAGAAGATCGGGAAGATCATGGACCTCGCGATGAAGATCGGTTGTCCTGTAATTGGCTTGAATGATTCAGGTGGGGCGAGGATTCAGGAGGGAGTTGTCAGTCTTGGTGGTTACGCCGACATCTTTCTTCGCAACACACTCGCCTCGGGTGTTATACCTCAAATATCAGCCGTCATGGGTCCGTGTGCTGGGGGCGCCGTATATTCTCCCGCGATCACTGACTTTACGTTGATGGTGAAGAATACAAGCTATATGTTTGTCACCGGGCCGAATGTTGTGAAGACTGTAACACATGAAGAAGTCTCGTCGGAAGAACTGGGTGGCGCGATGACTCATGCCTCGAAGAGTGGCGTTGCACATTTTGCGTGTGAGAATGAGGTTGAGTGTCTTGAGAATATCCGCAAGCTCCTGAGCTTTCTGCCTTCCAATAATCATGATGACTCTCCCGTGGCTGAATGCCACGACGATATCAACAGAAAGGATGCTGCATTAGACACGCTTGTCCCGGAAAATCCGAACAAGCCATATGATATGAAAGAGGTCATCAAGCATATTGTTGATGATGGTATCATCATGGAAGTTCACGAGCACTTTGCAGAAAACATCGTTGTTTGTTTTGCGCGACTTGGTGGCAAACCGGTAGGCATTGTTGCAAACCAGCCGAGTGTTCTTGCCGGTGTTCTTGATATTGATTCCTCGAGAAAAGGGGCAAGGTTTGTCCGTTTTTGTGATGCGTTCAATATTCCTCTCGTTGTTTTTGAAGATGTACCCGGCTTCCTTCCCGGCACAGACCAGGAGTGGCGTGGCATTATCACCAATGGCGCCAAGTTGTTGTATGCGTTTTGCGAGGCGACTGTTCCGAAGGTCACCATCATTACCCGCAAGGCATATGGTGGAGCCTACGACGTCATGAATTCCAAACACATTCGTGGTGACATGAATTTTGCCTGGCCGACCGCCGAAATTGCGGTCATGGGACCGAAAGGTGCTGCTGAGATTATTTTCAAAAAAGAAATTGAGAGTGCTGCCAACAAGGAAGAAGCACTTGCCCTGAAGGAAAGGGAATACCGGGAGAAATTTGCCAACCCATACCTCGCGGCCAGCCGGGGCTATATCGATGCCGTAATTGAACCGAATGAAACCAGACCACGCTTGATTCGTTGTTTGAAAATTCTTGACAACAAGGTGGACAGTAACCCCCGCAAGAAGCACGGAAACATCCCTCTGTAACCCCAACCATTTACCCCCGTTCGCAGAAAAACCTTGATTCTTCCATTGCCAAGGAGTATCTTAAGTGCAGCGTTACATGTAAGCGATAACATGTGCCAACATAATGGTGGGAAGAATGACTCGAACGATACTCGGGACAAGCTGTATTTTTGTGTTGTTTGCTTTTGGCTGCTCGTCGGAACAGACTGCAAGTAATTCTTCAGACCAATCGCTTCAGATTTCCTCCTCATCCTCTCAATCCCTAGATACGACCGCTGCTATTGATCCTGTTGCAGAGGAAGATTTTACACCCAACGATTCCCTCATAAGTGTCATGCTTGAAAGTGCACGGCAACACTATCTTTCGGCGTCGGCTGCCCAGGAAATCGGGGATTCAGCACGGAGCGCGTCACAGTTTGAGGAAGCGATCTCAATTTTGAACGAACTAAGTTATTTCCCCGACATTGAGACCAATCAAGACTTCAATGATCT
>JBGPGQ010000214.1:0-5699 GCA_041483995.1 Bacteroidota bacterium | reverse complement strand
ATGTTGGCGGAGAGACACACTTTGATCGTGTGAACTACGACAGCAAATCGCTGATTGTGTTCGGGAATGAAGCGTGGGGAGTCTCGGACCAGGTGAAGCAGCTTGCCGACGTGCGTCTTACCATCAGGCGATACGGCGCCGCCGAGTCTTTGAACGTTGGCGTTGCGTGCGGTGTTGTGCTCTCGGCGCTCCATAGATTGTATGATTGATTGACTGCTTGACACTCACTCAAATTTCGATTATTTTTGTACCACATTTCTGAGTAAAGCATCAAGAGGACATCAATGAGCACACTCTCTGCAACAGTCGATTCTCGCACGGGAGCCATACCGGGGTATCTGTGGCTCAACAGTCCGCGTTGGGACCTTACCTGGATTAGCCTGAGCGCCGTTCTTGTCATCCTGCCTTTTGCCGCCTACGAAATTTTCATGTATCTGTTCGGTTTCGAGTCGGTGCGCACTACGTTTGGCGTCAGCACGGGAAGCATGTACGATGTCAGCAGAAACATCGTGAACGGCATGATCTCGCTGCTCATCGGCGGCCCGCATATGTATGCAACGTACACCAGAACGTTTCTCGATGGTGAATTCAGGAAACGGCACGTTCCGTTCCTGCTCATGTCGCTGCTTCTGCCGGTTGGCGTTGTCTATTTAGGGATTGTGAACTTCCAGTTGTTGGTGACTTTCTTTTTCTTCTGGGCGTCGGTGCACATCCTTCACCAGATCGCATACATTCTTGATTGCTACAACAACAAGGCCACCAGACCTATTTCAGTCCAGGCGCGCATCCTTGATTACGTTGTAGTATTTTCATCACTCTACCCGCTCGGAGTCTGGAGAATGGTGAACAATAATTTTAAGATCGGCCAGATCCAACTCCTCTTTCCTAAGTTCATGATGATTGAAAACAACCCGGCTATTGGGTGGGGTTTGTTTCTGTTTGCCACGATGGTGTTTGGTGTTTCGCTCACGCTGTGGGTATGGAAGTCATACAGGGAATACATGCGGGGTGAGTTACATGCACCGAAATTTATTTTGATGGCGCTGACGATTGTCGTTGCTTTTTTTATTCCAGCATACCATGAACTTGACGTTGCGTTTCAGGGATTCAATACGTGGCATTCATTCCAGTATCTTGGATTGACGCTCTACATCAATCGTCTGCGCCAGCAAAAGGAAGGGATATCCACTCCTCTTATTCGGAATATGTCGCTGGAGGGGAAGGGATGGAGATTCTATGCGTTCAACGTGGGTTGCGCGGTGGGAGCTGTAGGGATGATCGCGCTCTTGCTGCTCAATAAGGAGGCACTTGGTCTAACGTTCGATCAGTGTTACTACGTTGTCGTCTTGTCATTTCTGCTGATGCATTATTTTCACGATCATTTACTCTTTACTAAGACTGAAGCGCTTGCTCATTAAGAGAAGCACGAACAAACAAGGTCCGCCCCGGTTAACCAAGGCGGACCTTTTTTATTGTTTGATAGCGAATCGTGATACCCAATGATCAGCAAGGTACGACAAGGAAAAAACCAAATATCGCTCTCACGTGCACTTTCAAAGTTTGGAGTAGCATCGCGAAAACAGGCGGAGAAGCTCATTGTGAAAGGGGCAGTGGCGGTCAATTCGAAGATCGTCCGGAATCCGCATCTTTGGATTGATCCAAAGGTTGATAAGATTGCGGTCAATGGAACGTCTGTTCGCAAAACGGAATTTGTCTACCTTGCAATGAACAAACCTGTCGGCGTAGTGACAACTCGCGCTGATGAGCGCGGCAGGAAGACAGTGTATGATCTTTTGTCAAAATCTCTGCCTCGTGTTTTTCCAATCGGGAGGCTGGATAAGGATACGTCGGGTCTCTTGTTGCTGACAAACGATACACGGTTCGGGGAGAGGGTGACGAATCCGGATACAAATCTTCCCAAGACGTACGCGGCTAAAATCAACAAACCACTTGCCGATCATGACCGAATCGAGATGGAATCGGGGATGACTCTGGAGGATGGGACCCGGTTGCTGCCGGCAGTTATTCATATGAACGGCAAGGAGACTTCAAAGTTTGAAATAACCATTGTTGAGGGCAAGAATCGTCAGATCAGAAGAATGTGCGAACAGTTGTGCTACAAGGTGCTTGCACTGTCAAGATTGAGCATCGGCTCGATTACCTTGGGAAGTCTGAAGGAAGGTCATGTGCGTGCGCTGAGCGTAGCAGAACGTAAAGAACTTTATGCAAAAACCTTTTAATCATGCCGCCAATCGTTTCTCGAATCGTTGAAGTATGTGTCTTTAGAATGTTGCATGGCAAGACAGAATACCTTCTTTTGCAGCGAGCGCCCAAAGAAAAGATCTACCCCGGTATCTGGCAGCTCGTGAGCGGAACCATAGACAGCGGCGAACGGGCAATTGACGCTGCCGTGCGCGAATTCAAGGAGGAAACATCTCTCAAGCCGAAACGTTTCTGGGTTGTTCCCCATGTCAGCACATTTTATGATCGTACAAATGACACAGTCAATGTATGTCCATTCTTTGCAGTGGAAGTTGATCCTAATGATGTACTTACGCTTTCCCATGAACATCAGCGATACGAATGGCTTCCATTTGACAAGGCATTGGCTCGACTCGTGTGGCCGGGCCAGCGCACCGGTTTGGGTATTGTCGAAAACTATATAGTCGGGGGCGGTCAAGCATCGGAGCTTACATTGGTGAACTTGCCTTGATAATCAAGCCACCTTTCCGTAACTTCGAACAGTTCATTCCCCATACACAAATCCGGAAATCCTCGTGAGTGTCCTTGTTGTTGGCTCGTTGGCTCTCGACACGATTGTAACGCCGTTCGGGTCAGTTGATAATGCGCTTGGCGGGTCCGCCACGTACATTGCCGCGGCTGCGAGCTATTTCGTTGCTCCTATTCGACTTGTTGGCGTCGTCGGTGGCGACTTTCCACATAAAGGGATGGCCTTTCTCGAAAAACGGGGCGTCGATCTCGAAGGCATTCAAGTGATCAAGGAGGGAAAAACATTCCGGTGGTCGGGTAAGTACCACTATGATTTGAATGTACGTGATACGCTCTTCACCGAACTGAACGTGTTTGAAAAATTCGATCCGAAGATTCCCGAAAAATACCGGAAGAGCAAGTGCGTGTGCCTGGGAAATATCGATCCGGATCTGCAGCGCAAAGTGCTTGACCAGATTGAGAAGCCGAGGGTCGTTGTCGGTGACACAATGAATTATTGGATTGAGAGAAAGAACGGGGCTCTTCGCAAGACTCTTCAATTGATTAATGTTTTGATTGTGAATGATTCAGAAGCAAGGTTGCTTTCGAACGAACCAAACCTGATCACGGCAGCGAAGAAGATTCGAGCGATGGGACCGACCGCTGTGATCATCAAAAAGGGAGAGCACGGGGCATTGCTGCTCACGGAAAAAATGGTGTTTTCCGCTCCTGCCTATCCAATGGAAAACATATTCGATCCGACTGGTGCAGGCGATGCTTTTGCCGGAGGATTTATCGGCTGGCTCGGTCGTTCAGATGATATTTCTGATGACAACCTGAAGCGCGCGGTGATTTATGGAAGCACACTCGCTTCCTTTTGTGTGGAAAAATTTGGTGTGGATGGGCTCGCCGATTTGAAGTATTTGCAAATACAGGATCGGTTCCGCGAATTCCGCACCCTTTCACACTTTGATTAGGAATAAACAGGAAATGTGCAGAGGGAGTAATGACTTCCGTTGAATGGAAAGCCGGTAAGGTCCGGTTCATCGATCAGACGAAGCTTCCCGGGGAAGAAATCTACATCGAGACGTCGGATTATCGTGTCGTTGGTGAAGCAATTAAAAGATTGCAGATCAGAGGCGCTCCTGCTATTGGCGTTGCTGCCGCTTTTGCTGCAGTTCTTTCCGCTGAGAGTAACGGAGCAACCTCAACCCAGGAATTGCAAGAAACCTTCTCCACAGCAGTACAATACCTTTCTCAAACCCGTCCAACTGCTGTCAATTTATTTGCAGCCCTCAATCGTATGCGGCGTGTACTCGAAACAACGAAGTCTGCTGATATTGTGACGATACGATCTGCTCTTTTGCAAGAAGCCAGGGCAATCCAGAGCGAAGATGTTGAAGCATGTGCAAAGATTGGTGAATATGGCGCATCGTTAATCCATCCAACTTCTTCAATTCTTACACATTGTAACACAGGTGCACTGGCAACCGCTGGCGACGGCACTGCACAAAGCATCATCACGCGTGCGGCGCAACAGAACAAAATTGTACAAGTATTTGTCGATGAAACCAGACCGCTGTTTCAGGGTGCCCGGCTCACGAGCTGGGAATTAATGAAACATGGGATTGAGGTTGTGCTGATCACTGATAGCACGGCCGGGACGTTGTTTCAACAAAGGAAACTCGATGCGGTTATTGTGGGCGCGGACAGAATTGCGGCAAACGGTGACGTCGCAAACAAGATTGGCACATACCCGCTTGCCGTACTTGCTCACTACCACGGAGTTCCATTTTACGTCGCTGCGCCAACCTCAAGCATTGATTATGAGACTGCATCCGGAGAAAATATTCCCATTGAAGAAAGAGAGCCACGCGAGATAACTCATGTGGGCAATCTGCAGATTGCCCCGGCAGGCGTCAAGGTATTTGCTCCTTCATTCGATATAACACCGAACCATTTGATAACATCCATTGTTACTGAGTACGGGGTTTTGAAGCCACCGTACAAGGAATCAATTGAAGCTCTTAAGCGCCATCGAGTGGGAGAAAAGATAGCATGATCGTCAAGACGGAAGCCGTAGTCCTGAAAAGCATGAAGTATAGGGAATCAAGCAAAATACTCTCCTTGTATACGCGCGAGTTTGGCAAGATCTCTGTTATTGCAAAAGGTGCCAGGGATCGGAAAAGCAAATTTGGCTCCTCTCTTGAACCAATGAACTACGTTCTTGCAGTCATCTATAAAAACGAGGATCGTGATTTGCATTTACTGTCCCAATGCGATCTGATGAAGTCTTACCGGAGACTGACCGAAGACTTTGAACGGATGTCGACTGCAATGGCCGTTCTCGAGCTTATAAACCTGATTGCCCACGGAGAAGAGCAGAATGAGCCCCTCTTTAAAGTGCTGGTAGATACGCTCGAATCGATCAATAGTGCAACAAATAGCGCCTCGAATGCGTTATACTTTATAGAAATGAAACTCTCTGAAATTCTCGGGTTCAAACCAAATTTTCTTACATGCTTGAAATGTTCGATTCCCGTGAGCGAAGACTCAGGCGTTTCATTTGGTATCGATGTGCACCTTGCTTTAGGTGGAGTGCTTTGCAAGGACTGTTCGCGGAGCAGTGGGGGCGATGTGAGACTCTCGGCGCCAGCCCTTAATTATTTGCAGCGTCTTCAGGATTCCACAACAGCAAAGGATATTGCCGAGACCATACTATTGCCGCAGATAAAGATAGAGGTCGGGAATTTGTTGAGACGATACTTGCAAAGACATGTTGAAAACCTGCATACACTCAAATCAGAGAGAGTGTTTGCGGCCATTATGTAGCTTTTGTAATCTCTTATTCATCCAGAATTAATGTACGCTGCGTATGTATTGTCAAGCGTGCACAATTAACAACTATTATTCATCTAAGGAGGTGCGGTAGAATATGAGGAAGAAATCGGTTCTTGCGTCCCTGTTATTAATTGGCGTTGGGATCATCT